>NZ_AZND01000044.1:0-22457 GCF_000576205.1 Methylibium sp. T29
CCCGCTCGGCCGATGATCGACGCCGTCGCGATCAGTTCCTCGAGCAGGGCCATCGAGACCTTGCCGGACACGGTGAACGGGTCGAGTGCCGGGCGCTCGCTGTACTTCAGCACGATCGATGGGTTGATCTTGGCCAGGTTGACTTGGCCCATCGTCCAGCCCGCGAAGCGCCGCTCGGTCACTTCCTCGAAGTGAAGCACCGCGATGTCGCGGTGGCGCGGGTCGCGCACGATCTGCGCGTAGAGGCTGTTGACGACGTCACGGCCACCTTCGAGCACCTGCATGAAGACATCGCCGCCATGGCACAGGATGCCGGTGATGCCGAGCGCCGGGTTGTGTGCCCGGCACTGGGCCAGGATGCCCTCGATGATCTCCGGCGTCACCGGCCCGGCGGCGCGGCTCGCGTACAGAAGACGCACCAGCATGGTCGTCAGCCCTTCTTGTTGTTGACCAGCGAGAGGAACTCGCGTCGCAGGTTGGCGTCCTTCAGGAACACGCCACGCATCACGCTGTTGATCATCTTGGAGTCCAGGTCACGCACGCCGCGCCATTGCATGCAGAAGTGGTCGGCCTCCATCACGATCGCCAGGCCGTCGGGCTCATCTTGTCCTGCAGCAGATCGGCCACCTGGGTCACGGCCTCCTCCTGGATCTGCGGCCGGCTCATGATCCACTCGGTAAGACGCGCGTACTTGGAAAGACCGATCAGGTTGGAGTGCTCGTTGGGCATCACACCGATCCACACCCGACCCATGATCGGGCAGAAATGGTGCGAGCAGGCGCTCCGCACGGTGATCGGGCCGATGATCATCAGCTCGTTCAGGTGCTCGACGTTCGGGAACTCGGTGACCGCCGGCTCGTGCACGTAGCGGCCCTTGAAGACCTCGTTCAGGTACATCTTGGCGACGCGGCGCGCGGTGTCCTGGGTGTTGTGGTCGCTCTCGGTGTCGATCACCAGGCTGTCGAGCACGCCGCGCATCTTGCCGGCCACTTCGTCGAGCAACTGCTCCAGCTCGCCCGGCTCGATGAACTCGGCGATGTTGTCGTTGGCGTGGAAACGCTCGCGCTGCGACTTGATTCGCTCGCGGATCTTGACGGAAACCGGCACGCCTTCGTCGTCGGGCACGGCACGGAGGCTGGGCAGGGTGTGGGGAGCGTTCATCGGAGCATCTCGCGCGGGGCGAGCAGCGACTGCGGTCGACTAGCTTAACGTTTGTCGGATCGCCCTGGCGGCCGGCGGTATTCCCGGCCACCGCCGGCTCAGTAGCGCCCGCCGGCGCCGGCTGCGCGCAGGTAGAGCCGGGCCACCCAGGCGACGAAGCCCCGGCGCAGCCAGCGCCGCCAGCCGGCCACCGGCACCGGTGCGGTGATCTCGCGCGAGACGGCGAAGTCGCGGTCCAGCTCGCGCGACAGGGTGGCCGCGAAGCCGCGGTCATCGACGATCACGTTCGCCTCCAGGTTGACCAGCAGCGACAGCGGGTCGATGTTGGAACTGCCCACCGTGGCCCAGCGCTGATCGACCAGCGCCACCTTCGCGTGCAGGAAGGCCGGGGTGTACTCGAACACCGCCACGCCGTGCGCCAGCAGTTCGTCATACAACGCCTGCGCCGCCAGCGCGGCGAAGCGATAGTCGGCTTTTCCCTGAAGCAGCAGCCGCACACGCACGCCGCGCCGCGCCGCGGCCAGCAGCGCGCGGCGGAACTCGAAGCCGGGGTAGAAGTAGGCTGACACGATGTCGATGCGCTGTTGCGCACGGCGCAGCGCGTCGATGTAGCTGCGCTCGATGCTGCGGCGCTGGCTGAGGTTGTCGCGCACCACGAAGCGACCCGCACCGGCTGCAGCGCACCGGCGCGAAGCCTCCTGGCGAGCCGCGCCGCACCGCGATGCGCAAGCGTCGCAAAGGCGGCGCGCGCGGGCCATCGGCTGGCTGCTGCGCGCGATCTGGCGCACCTCGTCACGCCAGTCGCGACCGAAGGCGGCGCGCGTCCACATCGCGCGGGCCGTCTGCTCGACCGGCCCGACCACCGCGCCCTGCACACGCACCGCGTAGTCGAGCCGCGGGGTGTCGCCCCAGCCATGGTTGAGGTCGTGGCGGTCGTCGAGCACGTTGATGCCGCCGACGAAGCCGACCTGCCCGTCGACCACGCAGAGCTTCTGGTGCAGGCGGCGCAGCTGGCCGGGCTGCAGCCAGTTCCACCAGCGCTGCGTCGGCCGGAACACGGCCAGCGCCACGCCCGCGGGCTCGAGCCGCTCGCGCAGCGCCGCCAGCGCATGCAGCGAACCGAAGCCGTCCACCACCACGCGGACGCGCACGCCGCGCCGGGCCGCCGCGACGAGCGCCGCCGACACGGCCTGCGCCGCGACGTCGTCGCCATAGATGTAGGTGGCGAGCCAGACCTCGTGCGTGGCGTGGCCGATCGACTCGATCATGGCCGGGAACAGCGCATCGCCGCCACGCAGCAACTGCACCTCGTTGCCGCCGCTGAACACGGCCCGGGCATGGGCATACCAGGCCAGGGCCTCGGACAGCACGGGGTCGTCCGGCGGCGGGGCACCGGCCGGAGCGGTCATGCCCTCACGCCTCCAGCGGCTCGAACTCGGCCACCAGCGGCAGATGGTCCGACATGCGGGCCCACGTGGCACCACGCGGCACGAAGGTCGACACGCAACGCCAGCCGCGGGTGTAGACGCGATCCAGCGCGAACACCGGCGCCAGCGACGGAAACGTCAGGCTGCGCTGCAGCCCCTTGGCCGACGGCGCCACGGCGCGCCGGAGACCGGCCTCCTGCATCGCACCGTCGAGGCGTTCGCCCCAGTCGTTGAAGTCGCCGGCCACGAGCAGCGGCACGGCGGGATCGAGCTCCTGCCGCACGAAGGCTGCGAGACGCTGCACCTGCCGCAGGCGGCTCGAGTGGCTGAGGCCGAAATGGGCGACGATGGTGTCGACCGCCCGCCCCTGCCAATTGACCTGCACGTGCAGCAGCCCGCGCTGCTCGAAGCGATGGTCCGACACGTCGTGGTGGTTCGGCTCACCGATCGACCAGCGCGACAGCAGCGCATTGCCGTGCTCGCCGTGGCGCGTGATGGCGTTGGTGCGGTAGGCCACGTCGTAGCCTTCCGGCGCCAGGAACTCGGCCTGCCCCTGCTGTGGCCAGCCGAACGACGTGCGGTCGAAGCGCCGCGCGTCGCGCTTGTGAAAGCGCCGCACTTCCTGCAGGCACACCAGGTCGGCGTCCAGCGCCTCGATCGCGAGCCCGAGGTTGTGGATCTCCAGCCGCTTGGCCGGGCCGACGCCACGCACCCCCTTGTGGATGTTGTAGGTGGCCACGCGCAGCCGCCGCTCGTCGCCCGAGGCCGGCGGCAGCACCGAGGACTGCAGCGGGTTCATGCCCCACCCTGCCAAAGCCGCGGCAGCTGCAGCACGGCCTCGGCATTCGAAGGGGAGAAGCAGCGGTCGGCCGCCTCCCGGTACGGCAGCCACACGTGACGAAGGTGCTCGCGCGGTGCCAGACGGATCGCGATGTCGCGCGGCACCGTGAGCCCGAACACATGTTCGGTGTTGTGGGTCACTCCCGGCGCGTAGCGGTGGCGCCAGACCGGGTAGATCTCATAGACATTGGAGAGCCGCCAGTCGCGCAGCGCGGCCGCAGGCACCTCGCGCGACCCGACCTCGATGCCGGTTTCCTCCGCCACCTCGCGGACGCAGGTCTCCAGCAGGGTCTCGCCAGCGGTGTCCTTGGAGCCGGTGACGCTCTGCCAGAAGCCCGGATGGTCGGCCCGCTCGATCAGCAGGACCTCGAGCGCCGGGGTGTGGATCACCACGAGCACGGATTCGGGGATCTTGTACGGGCGGGATGGCGTCGTCACGTCGTGGGAGGCGGGCGAAAAAAAGGGGCGCCGACCGGCGCCCCTCGATTGTGCGGCAAGCCGCCAGCTCAGACGCCGCTCTGGCCTGCCGCCGGGTTGCGCAGCCGGATGTGCAGCTCGCGCAGCTGCTTCTCGTCGACCGGGCTCGGCGCGTGCGTCAGCAGATCCTGGGCGCGCTGGGTCTTCGGGAAGGCGATCACGTCGCGGATCGAATCGGCCTTGGTCATCAGCGTGACCAGACGATCGAGCCCGAAGGCGAGGCCGCCGTGCGGGGGGGCGCCGTACTGCAGCGCGTCGAGCAGGAAGCCGAACTTGAGCTGGGCCTCGTCGGGGCCGATCTTGAGTGCGCTGAACACCTTGCTCTGCACCTCGGCGCGGTGGATCCGCACCGAACCACCACCGAGCTCCCAGCCGTTGAGTACCATGTCGTAGGCCTTGGCGATGCACTTCCCGGGATCGGTGTCCATCAGGTCCTCGTGGCCGTCCTTCGGCGCCGTGAACGGGTGGTGCACCGCGGCCCAGCGATCGCCCTCCTCGTCGTGCTCGAACATCGGGAAATCGACCACCCACAGCGGCGCCCACTTGTCCTCGAACAGGCCACCCGACTTGCCGAAGTCGCTGTGGCCGATCTTGACGCGCAGCGCGCCGATGGCGTCGTTGACGACCTTGGCCTTGTCGGCCCCGAAGAACAGCAGGTCGCCGTTGCGCGCGCCGCTGCGCGCGATGATCTCGGCGATCGCCGCGTCGTGCAGGTTCTTGACGATCGGGCTCTGCAGGCCCTCGCGGCCCTTGCTCGCGTCGTTGACCTTGATCCAGGCCAGGCCCTTGGCCCCGTAGATCTTGACGAACTCGGTGTAGCCGTCGATCTCGCTGCGGCTCATCTCGCCGCCGCCAGGCACGCGCAGCGCGACCACGCGGCCACCCTTGGCCTGGGCGGGGGCCGAGAACACCTTGAAGTCCACGTCCTTCATCACCTCGGTGAGCTCGGTGAACTCCATCTTCACGCGCAGGTCCGGCTTGTCGGAGCCGAAGCGGTGCATCGCCTCGGCGTACTTCATGACCGGGTAGCCGGGCAGCTCCACGTTCATCACCGCCCGGAACACCGTGCGGATCATGCCTTCGAACATGCCGCGGATCTCTTCCTCGTCGAGGAACGAGGTCTCGATGTCGATCTGTGTGAACTCGGGCTGGCGGTCTGCGCGCAGGTCCTCGTCGCGGAAGCACTTGGTGATCTGGTAGTAGCGGTCGAAGCCGGACACCATCAGCAGCTGCTTGAACAGCTGCGGCGACTGCGGCAGCGCGAAGAACATGCCCTCGTTGACGCGGCTCGGCACGAGGTAGTCGCGCGCGCCTCGGGCGTGCTCTTGGTCAGCATCGGCGTCTCGATGTCGATGAAGCCGTTGGCATCGAGGAACTTGCGCACCTCCATCGCGACCCGGTAGCGCAGGATCAGGTTCTTCTGCATCGCCGGGCGGCGCAGGTCGAGCACGCGGTGCGTGAGACGCGTGGTTTCACTGAGGTTGTCGTCGTCGAGCTGGAACGGCGGCGTGACGCTCGGGTTCAGCACCTCGAGCTCATGGCACAGCAATTCGACCTTGCCGCTCACGAGGTTGGCGTTCTCGGTGCCGGCCGGCCGAGCGCGGACCTTGCCGACGATCTTCAGGCAGAACTCGTTGCGCACGCCCTCGGCGGCCTTGAACATCTCGGCACGGTCGGGGTCGCAGACGACCTGCACCAGGCCCTCTCGGTCGCGCAGGTCGATGAAGATCACGCCGCCATGGTCGCGGCGGCGGTGGGCCCAGCCCATCAGGGTCACGGTCTGGCCGAGCAGCGTTTCGCTGACGAGGCCGCAGTAGGTGGTACGCATGGAAAAAGGCTCCGGAACTCTGGAATCGAAGGCCGCCGTGGCGGCGCAATGTTGGGCGCTGGCAGGCTGTCTCGCAAGCCTCAGGGTTGAACGCGGGCCGCGGCGTTCAACCCGCCAGATTTCGCACCGGCTGTGCCGGAAGGTGCGTCGGCGGCGCCACGACGCCCATCGAGATGATGTACTTCAGCGCCTCGTCGACGCTCATCGCGAGCGCGACGACATCGGCGCGCGGCACCATGAGGAAGAAGCCAGAGGTCGGGTTGGGCGTGGTGGGGACATAGAGGCTGAGATAGTCGCCGCTCAGGTGCTCGCCCGCCTCGCCGCCCGGCCGGCCGGTGACGAAGGCGATGGTCCACGAGCCTGGCGCGGGTACTGCACCAGCACCGCCTCGCGGAAGGCGTTGCCGCTGCTCGAAAACAGCGTATCCGAGACCTGCTTCACCGAGCTGTAGATCGACTTGACGATCGGGATCTGCTGGAGCACGCGGCTACCCTGGCGAAGCCACCACTGGCCGACGATGTTGGTCGCGAACATGCCGGTCAGCAGCAGGCCGACCAACATGACGATCACGCCCAGGCCGGGGATCTGCTTGAGCATCTCGAGCGGCGAATGCGCGGCCGCCGGCAGCAGCGCCTGCGAAGCGCTGAGCAGCCAGGCGAACACGCCGTCGAGCAGGCCGAGCACCGAATGCAGGACCCAGATGGTGATGGCCAGCGGCAGCCAGACCAGCAGGCCGGCGATCAGGTACTTTTTCAATCAGGGCTTTCGGACAGGGCGGAACGCGGCGCGCCTGGGCAGTTCAGTGGCAGGCACAGGACGAGCCGCAGCCGCCCGCGGCCGCCGATGTCGTGGACGCCGGGGTGGCGCCGCCACCCGCATCGCCGCCCGAACTGTTGCCGCCGGCGCCTCCACCGCCGCTGTCGGCAGCCGGTGCAGCAGTTGGCGTGGCGGTGGCGACACCATCCGTCTTGGGCGCGTTGGCCGTCGCAGCCGCGGGCTGGGCGCCATTGCGGAAGTCGGTGACGTACCACCCGAGCCCTTGAGCTGGAACCCGGCAGCGGTGAGCTGCTTCTTGAACGCGCTGGCGCCACAGGAAGGACAGACCGTGAGCAACGGATCGGAGATCTTCTGAAGCACGTCCTGCGCATGGCCGCAGGACTCGCAGCGATAGGCGTAGATCGGCATGACCAAACCCTTGATTCGAAAACCGGAATTGTAAGGGTGCGGCCCCGCGCGGCGCCGGCTCCGCGGACCATGCGCGCCTCGAGCGCTGCACCGCATCAACCGGGCCAGCGCTGCCAGATCTGCACCACCAACAGGCCCATCAGGAAGCCGACGCCGGTGCAGAGCACCGCTTGCAGCAGGCGGTTGGTGCGCCGCTGCTCGGCCAGCAGCGCGGCGAGCAGGGCGTCGGACGGGCCGTCGCCGTGCGCCGCCGGGCGCGCCCTGGCCTGCGCCGCGAGCGCGTCGTGCAGGAGCCGCGGCAACTCGGGCAGCATCTTCGCGTAGCGCGGCGCTTCGTCCTTGAGACGCTCAATCAGGCCGCGCCAGCCGATCTGCTCATGCATCCAACGCTCGAGGAAGGGCTTGGCGGTGCTCCACAGGTCGAGTTCGGGATCGAGCTGGCGCCCCAGACCCTCCACATTGAGCAAGGTCTTCTGGAGCAGCACCAGCTGCGGCTGGATCTCGACGTTGAAGCGCCGCGAGGTCTGAAACAGCCGCAAAAGCACCTGGCCGAGCGAGATTTCCTTCAGCGGGCGGTCGAAATAGGGTTCACAGCAAGCGCGGATCGCGCCCTCGAGTTCGTCGATGCGGGTCCCGGCCGGCACCCAGCCCGACTCGAGATGCAGCTCGGCCACCCGCTTGTAGTCTCGGCGGAAGAAGGCGATGAAGTTCTGCGCAAGGTAGTCCTTGTCGGACTCCGTGAGCGTACCGATGATCCCGAAGTCGAGCGCGACATAGCGCCCGAAGGTCTGCGGCGCCACGCTGACCTGGATGTTGCCCGGGTGCATGTCGGCATGGAAGAAGCCGTCACGGAAGACCTGCGTGAAGAAGATCGTCACGCCGTCGCGCGCGAGCTTCTGGAAATCGATACCCGCCTCTCGCAGCCGCGCCACCTGGCTGATCGGCACGCCCGTCATGCGCTCCATGACCATCACGCCGGGCGTGCAGAGGTCCCAGATCATCTCGGGCACCAGCACGAGATCCAGTCCCTCCATGTTGCGGCGCAGCTGAGTGGCATTGGCGGCCTCGCGCACCAGGTCCAGCTCGTCGTGCAGATACTTGTCGAACTCCGCCACCACCTCGCGCGGCTTCAGCCGCTTGCCGTCGGCCGAGTAGCGGTCGGCCCAGCCGGCCAGGACACGCAGCAGCGCCAGATCCGAGTCGATGATCTGCAGCACGCCAGGGCGCAGGACCTTGACGGCCACTTCGCGGCCATTCTTCAGGACCGCGAAATGCACCTGCGCGATCGACGCGCTGGCAACCGGCTCGTGCTCGAAGCTGGCGAACAGCTGGTCCAGCGGTCGACCGAAAGCCGCCTCCACCAACGCCACCGCCTGTTCGGCGGGGAACGGTGGCACGTCGTCCTGGAGCTTGGCCAGTTCGTCGGCCACGTCGACCGGAAGCAGATCGCGCCGGGTCGACAGGACCTGCCCGAACTTGACGAAGATCGGGCCGAGTCGCTCCAGCGCCATGCGCAGGCGCGCACCGCGCGGCGCATCGAGGCGCCGCCCCACGCCGACCAGCCGGGCCAGCCCACGCACCCAGCGCTGGCGGAAACTCGACAGCGCCAGTTCGTCGAGCCCGTACCGGAGGACGATGAAAACGATGTAGACCAAGCGCGCGAGATCCCTCATCGCGACGGCGATCCGTTCGCGCCGGCGACGAGCCTGGCAGCCGCCTGGGTGGCGCCCCGCAACGCGGCGGCGATGCCCTGCCCTGCACGTACCAGCCCCTCGGCAATCACCGGACCGAACAGCTGGGAGAGATCAGCTTGCACATCCCACCGCAGGTTCTCGACCACCCAGTGCAAGTCAGCGGCGAAGGTCGCATCACCTTGGATCGTCACGCTCGGCCGGCGCCCGTTCAACCAGTCCAGCGCAGCTTGGCCCGGGCTCGACGCCTCGAAGCTCATCTGCAGGTCATCGTTCGTTTCGAGGCCGCCCTCTTCCGGTGCCCATTCCAGCAAGCCGGCGGGCGTTACGCGGAACCTCAGCACCGGCGATCGCGGCAACCAGGACGGCAAGGCATCGGCTCGCAAGGTCACGCACCGGCCAGCGTGCCGGACCAGACGCTCAGCCGCCGCAGGCTCGGAAGCCAGAAGATGGTTGAGCCACAGCGTGAGCCGCTCGGCCATGGCGGGCCCGAGCGACGCCGTGGCGGCGCCGAGCAACGGCGAGTCGAAAGCGTGAAGCATTTGCGAATTGTAGGCAAGCGCCCGCATCGCGCCCCCGGGTATAGGGGCCCGATGCCCCGGGGACTTGCGCGAGAATTCTTGCTGACGAGTTCGGGAAGCGCGACGCTCGTCGATCGCAATGGCTGTAGGTATGTATGACCCACTGCCGCGTTCCGTCGGCCAGACGCGGGACGGCTGTAATCCATGGTAGTGCCTGAAGCGAAAGCCCTGACCCCTTATCCATGTTCGACGACCGCAGCTACAAGAGAACGTTCTACAGCGCACCGCAGTCGGTGACCTCGCTCGTTGCGGCGTTCCTCGAGCCGACGGTGTCGGTGGTGACCTACGTGGCCGTCTGCCACTGGTTCGATGAACCCATCCTGCGGGCTTCGCTGACCCTGTGCCTTCTGGTCTTCGTGCTCACCTTTCCGGGACGCAACCGCTTCCGCGATCACATGGTGGCCGCCGGGATCGACATCGCCTCGTCATGGCTGGTGCTGCTGGCCATCCTGGCGCTCTGCGGCTACGCGACGCGCAGCCTGCAATTCTTCAACCGGGACGTGCTGGTCTCCTGGGCGCTGATCACGCCAGTGCTCCAATGGGGCGCTGTCTGGGCCGGAAAGCTGGTCTTGCGTCGGCGCGCGGCACTCCCCGAAGCGCGCCGCACCGCGATTGTGATCGGCGCCAGCCCGCTGGGCGTCAAAGTGGCCAGGGCATTGACCTCCGGAAGAAGCACTGGCATTGACTTTGTCGGCTACTTCGATGATCGAACCGATGAGCGCGTGCACGTCGACGGGATGGCCAAGCGACTCGGCGGACTTGCCGACGTCGCAGCGTATGTATCACTGCATGGCATTCGCGAGGCCTACATCACCCTGCCGCTGGGATCGCAGCCGCGAATCGTCGAACTTCTCGAATCGCTCCAAGGCACCACCGCATCGCTGTATTTCGTGCCGGACGTTTTCGGGATCAGCATCATTCAAGGCCGGTTCGAAGACGTCAATGGTGTACCCGTCGTGGGCATTTGCGAAACCCCGTTCACAGGCACGAACGATCTCGTCAAGCGCATCAGCGACGTTGTCGTGGCAACGCTCATCTTGATCCTGATCTCGCCGATTCTGGTTGCCATCGCGATCGGCGTGAAGCTCAGCTCACCCGGCCCCATCATCTTCCGTCAAAAGCGCAATGGGCTCGACGGCAACGAGATCACGGTCTACAAGTTTCGCTCCATGACCACTCAGGACAACGGAGCCGTGGTCAAGCAAGCGACGAAGCACGACGCGCGCATCACCAAGTTTGGCGCGTTCATCCGCCGCACGTCCTTGGACGAGCTTCCGCAGTTCTTCAATGTCCTGCAGGGCCGCATGAGCATCGTCGGGCCGCGACCGCACGCGGTAGCACACAATCAGATGTACCGCGAACTGATCAAGGCCTACATGGTTCGACACAAGGTCAAACCGGGCATCACCGGTTGGGCGCAAGTCAACGGCTTCCGTGGCGAAACGGACACGATCGAGAAAATGCAGGCTCGCGTGGAATACGATCTTGAGTACTTGCGCAACTGGTCGCTCGCGCTCGATCTTCAGATCATCATTCGCACGGTTCGAACCATGTTCTTCGATCGCAATGCCTACTGATGCGGCCCGCGGTCCGGAGACTCACAAGGGATTCACGATGAATTTTCACCATAAGCTCAATCTTGCCTTGCTCGGGGTCGTCTGCACTGGAAGTTCGGTCGCCCAGGTGGAGCTCCAGCCTTCGTCGAGTCCGTACTACATCGGTGCATCCCAGGCCTTCACACGCGAAGACAACATTTTCCGCACGCCGGATGGTCAGCCGGAAATCAGCGACACCTACTCCACGACATCGCTCTTGGCCGGCGTGAACCAGCCGATCGGGCGCCAGCGCTTGTTCGCGAACGCGGCCCTCAGCAGGAACCTCTTTCGCGACAACTCCCAACTCAACAACACCGCATACGATCTCGACGCTGGCGTGGATTGGGCCACGATCGAAAAACTCTCTGGCACGCTCAGCTATGCGACCCGGCGCAACCTCGCTCGCTATGGCGTGGATGACGGCCCGACATTGACCACCGAACGGAATGAGGAACGCAGCCAGCAGCTGCTTGCTCGCGTCCAGTACGGCATGGCGTCGCTGCTCTCCCTGGAGGGCACCGCCATCCACCGCAAACTCGACTATTCGGCGGCCAGCTACGCGTTCAAGGAACTGAGACAGAACTCGCTCGGTTTGCGCGTGCTGTACCGCCCCAGCGGCCTGCTCACGCTAGGGGCCGGCGTTCGGGGCACCGACGGCCGCTATCCCTCCGCGATCCAGTCGGCTCCAGGCGTCTTCGAGGAAGATGCATTCGATCGCCGGGATTTCGACCTGTCGGCGGTTTGGGCAGCAACCGGGTTGAGCCGCCTGACGGCGCGCCTGAGCTACAGCAAGGAGGACCATGACCGCTTGCAGTCGCGCGACTTCTCTGGCGTCACCGGAGCGCTGAGCTGGGCCTACGCCGCCACCGGCAAGCTCAATTTCATCACCGACCTGATCCGCGATACCGGTTCGGAGAACAGTTTCAACAGTTTCTCGAGCGGTGCCAGCACCTCGGGCAACACCAATCGCATTTCCAATGCAGTGCGCCTGAGGGCCACCTATGACGCGACAGCCAAGATCCGATTCGGAACCGACCTCAAGTACCAGAAACGCGATCTCGTCAATACCTTCGCGCTGACCGGTGGCACCTCGACGCAAACCGGCAATGACAAGACCACCGAGTTCGGCCTGACGGGGCGCTACAAGCCGACCCGCAATGCGGAGATCGAGTGCGGTGTCGGGCGGGAGAAGCGGACGACATCTTCGCCGATTTCCTACGCCTACTCGGCAGGCAAGGCCAGTTGCCAGGCACAACTGATATTCCAATAGCCATCGCACCCGCGAGGCTCCGGTGCAGGTATCGCACCCGATGGCCGGAAGCATCTGATGCCCCGGCGCGACAAGTATTCATCATCCCTAGCAAGAGGTACGTATCGTGTCAGTCGTTGCAGTCATAGGCCTGGGTTACGTGGGACTTCCCCTGGTGGTGGAATTTGGCAAGAGCATGCCTGTGATCGGTTTCGACATTGTTGAAGCCAAGGTCGCCAAATGCCAGGCCGGGACGGACCCTTCCCGGGAGATTCCCGATGAGGAGATGCGGGCGGCCACTCATGCAACGTACACCAGCGATGCCGCGCAACTGAGTGCTGCCGACTATCTCATCGTCGCCGTGCCGACGCCGGTGGACGATGCCCACATCCCCGATTTCCGTCCCTTGATCGGAGCCAGCAAGGCCATCGGCGCCCACCTCAAGAAGGGGGCCGTTGTGATCTACGAATCGACGGTGTATCCCGGAGCCACCGAAGAGATCTGCATCCCCGAGCTCGAGAAGGCATCGGGCTTGAAGTGGAAGCGCGATTTCTTTGTCGGCTACAGCCCGGAGCGGATCAATCCGGGAGACCGCGAACACATGCTCACGAACGTGGTGAAGGTGGTCGCCGGCGATACCCCGGAGACCCTGGAACGCGTGGCGAGCCTGTATGAACGCATCGTGAAGCCCGGAGTGCATCGTTGCACCAGCATCAAGGCAGCCGAAGCGTGCAAGGTGATCGAGAACACGCAGCGGGATCTCAACATCGCGCTGATGAACGAACTCGCGATCATCTTCGACAAGATTTCGATCGACACCGCGGAGGTTCTCGAGGCGGCGGGCACGAAGTGGAATTTCCTGCGCTTCAAGCCCGGCTTGGTTGGCGGGCACTGCATCGGCGTGGATCCGTACTACCTGACCCACAAGGCCGAAATGCTGGGCTACCACCCGCAGGTCATCCTAGCGGGTCGGCGCATCAACGACGGCATGGGCAAGTACATCGCCGAGCAGACCGTCAAGCAGATGATCGGCGGCGGCAGCTATGTGAAGGGCGCCAAGATCAACGTCCTCGGATTGACCTTCAAAGAGAATTGCCCTGACCTGCGCAACAGCAAGGTCATCGACATCATCCAGGAACTCAAGAGCTACGGCATTGAAGTGTTTGTGCATGACCCGGAGGCCGATGCCGAAGAGGCCATGCACGAATACGGCGTCAAGCTGCTGCCCTGGGATGAACTGCCCCGCGCCGATGCCATCGTCGCTGCCGTCGCGCACAACGAGTACAAGTCGCTGACGGCCAGCGACTTCACTCGCAAGGTCGTCAAGGGCGGCAATTTCATCGATGTGAAGGCCAATTTCGACGAGAAGGACTTGCAGGCGAACGGCATCAAGGTCTGGCGCCTGTAAGCCTTCCGCTCGGGCGGCGCGCCACGGCGCTGCCGCTCTCTTCTCCTGATGGCCGTGGCTCGGCCGCTACAGACGCCGCCACGGCCTTGCAGCTCGCTCGACGGCAGAGTCGTCTCGCCTAGATTTTGACGGCGTCGTGCCGATGAAACTCGAACGCAGGATCAACTCGCGATCGAAAAAGATCGGATCGAAATCGCCAGACATTCCAGTCGATTGCGAGATCCCCGCCCACTCTCGAGTAGGTATGGACGCAATTGGTGCGACCACCTCCGCCGAGCGTCGCCAACAATCGTTCGTTGATTCCTTGCATCGAGATGGATTCCACCGCCAGCAGGTGTACGGCCCGGCCATAACGACCGCGGCAATCCTGCACCGGACGAATCCATTGCCCCTGCCATTGAAACCAGGGCCCGGCGGGCCGACTTGTGGCCGCATCGACCCGCAGCGGGTTCAGCGACATGGGTTGCCAACCGCTCGTCAACGCCGATGAATGGTAGACATGCAAGGTGTCGTAAAGCCGCATGTCATAGGGCGATTCATCACAGACGCTGCCACCGCTCTGCCCGACGCCGCTTGCCGTCAGCCACCACCCTGCATGGTTGCGATGCAAAGTGGCATCTGCCAGCCGGACTTGCTGCAACAGGTCAGCAACCGGCTCCCATTCGAATGGGAATTTCCTGGCACGATAAAGCACCAAATCGCCACGCGCTCCGCTTTCAGGCAGCATATACCATTTGCCATCGCACTTGAATACCTGCGGATATGACAGATGGCTTGAATCCTCGAGAACGACCACAGGTTCACTGCAATGGCCTGATGCATCGATCGAGACGCAAACGATGCATCCTTTTGGTGACTTTATAGAATCTTCTTCGAAGAATACCCAAAGCAAATCTCCATCGCGCGCCACAAAAGGATCTGCCCAGATTTTATCAATTGGCGGAACAAAATCTATGAACTGACTGCCCGCAGTCGGCCAGAGATGATCCGGAACCAGGTTCTGGTAAACGCGAAACGCCCACTGATCATGCGCGGTCAAGCGATGCGCCATGTGGCGTAAGGCACGACCCAGGTTGCCCCCACGTGCGGCAGCAAGCGGCATGTCGGGTACCGGAGATGAGCCCACCCGGGGGACTTCGGACGTTTGCCCCCCACGCGACGAGCGATGTGCCCCACGAGATCCGCCAATCTCGCTGCCGCAGCGTCCACGGATCGCGCGATGGAGTGGTCTTTGAGTGCACAGCGCCAGGTCAATCTGTCGGTTCGGCCGCGGTGCCGCCAAATGGCTTCCAGATCGATGCTGCCGGACCCGCGCTGCAAAGCCCGTTCGACAACGACAGCCAAGTGGCACGCTGGTTCACCGTCGGCTCGCAATTCAATCGAGTCCTCCTGCTCGAAATCCCGAGCATCCGTCAGTGCGACGCAGACAAGGGCATTCCGTGCATCATCCTCGATGTGGCCCAGGTCTCGGGCATACCCTGCTCGCAACAACGAACAGGCCCCGGCATTCCGAGCCGAATCTAAAAGACCGGCAAGGCCCAACGGAAATAACGGCGCAGCACGTCCTTCGACAGGAACTCCAACAATTACTCCGTCGACGGCGAACACTTCTCGCAACACCTCGGCGATCGTCAAAACCCAACGAGGGTAATCGCCCTGGCGCGTCATCAGTCGCCACGAACTCATCGATCGTGAGTCAATCACGACGAACAGCCATCACTCGAGGCACGGTTGCGCATGCTTCACACACGTCAAAACGAGGGCATTTCGAAATTTCGACCACCATTTATCGACAAAACAAGCAGGACACTCGCATGGAACAAGCGCTGCCATCTTGCCTTGTATTCCTTCGGAAATTTCGAGATCAGGGACTTGAGAAATCTAATCAACTTGGCCTTGAACGTCTTGTCGTCGATGATATCGTATTCAACCACCTTGCGTCCACCAAACTCCTCTTTGAATCGATTGACCAAAAGCAAGGCCTTGTCTTCGATGCCTGCATACCAACCGCAGAAGTCGTAGGTATAGCAACCCCGCTTTCTCAGCCATTGCATCTCGCGCCAATGCAGCAAGCGATTCGATTGCCCGATGATCTTTCGCAGTGATGGATCCGTCCCTCGCAGGCTGGCGGAATACAAGACTAGAAACCTACCGGCGGTCCACAAACTGGCATGCCAGATCAGCGTTTCCTGATCTCGGATAACGCGACTGAGAACAAGACGCCCGGACTCATGCAGCGCTTCGAGTCGCGGCGTCCAGATCGGCCAGATCGACTTGCTGCGCGAAAAATCATCATAAAAAGCCAAGAACTCGACCAGCTGCTCCCGCGTGGATTTTTCGATGATCTCGATCGTCGTGCTCTTGTCGGCCTCGGCCGCTCGAATCTGAGATCGGGTGTTGCGATCGAACGATGCAAGGAGCGCTTCCGGCTCGGGCGTCAGATCGATGAGCAAGGTATGGAATTCCTCGCTGCGCTTGCCAGGTACAGGAAATTCCGCCTGGTTCCTGAAAACCACATCGAACAACCCCACTTGCTCTGGTTCATCGAACCAAAGCTCTTGGCAACGCATCTTTTCTCGCGACCTAAAACAGATCATGCAATGAAGCCACCGGTCGTCCAGACAGAACCTGAGACCGGATCAAGATCGACACGGCATCAAGCGGATCAGGCCGCATGATTGACGGACAACTCATCGATCAGCGACTTGGTTTGCTTGATGTTTGCCCGACTTGAAGCACCGAACACGATGGATTCAATATTCTGCTGCTCGCATACGTATGACAGGGCCGCCCTCGGAGAAATGGCCCCTGAAGCGAAGACCGACATCGCGACCGGCCTGAATCTACGGGTTTCGATAATATCTTCATATACCTTAACCCCGCCACACATTCTGAAACCTATCTTGTTGATGTTGGAGCAAACGATAGGATTTTCGATGCCTTGCCCTTCGAGCACGTCGAGCATCTTCGGGAGGTTCATCGTGATGAAACCCGGTTCGGCGTTGTATTTTTCTCGCACATGATCCGCAAAGAACCGGAACATCTCATTCATGCCCAATCCCATCAGCAGATCAGCGATCACATTCTGAATGAAGATAACAGGGGTCGTCAGCCCATGGAACATCTTCATTTCAGCGTCGATCAGCAATTTCAGGATCGCCTGGGCATCCTTTCCTGCCAAAGCCACCCCACCTTTCAGCATGGCACCAAGTGCACCATCGGACGGCAAGAACATCCTGAGCGCATCCACCATTCCATGCTCGGTAACCGCATTGGCATATTTATGCGCATACGGCATGCACGGATAGAAAATATAATCAGGATATTTTTGTTTGTTATCTCTGAAATAATCACAAATCTTTGCGACACGATCATGTGTTGTACACATGAAGGTGCGAACGCCTTCCTGATAAGCGGTATCAAGAACATCGATCACGGCTTGGAGATCTTGAAAGCGCATTGATTGCGCGCGTGCTTTCTCCTCTGACATATGATTGACGCCAAAAAACTGGTTGTCGCCGAATAAAACCCTGTCCATGCGATGATTCATATCATGTCTCAGCTAAACAATTTACCGATCAGGCCCTTGCGATCGCCTCGCGACGCCGCACGTGGCGTGACGTCCCCAATCTTGTCGGTCGCCTCTTTGTCCGACAAGATCATTTCGACGATCTGGTCGGTTTCCAGCGCAGACCTGAAACTGTTCTGACCATCCCTGCGATCTTGCTTGATGCTTTGCACAAAGTAGTCGATCTGCGCGGAGTATTCCTCTCCCCGCAGGTAATACCAGACCTCTTCGGTGAGATCGGTTGTGTAGCGGACAGTCCAGCCTTCGTCGACGCCAGGCAAGGAATCCTGCCGTTGCCGGAGATAAATCTGACACTCTTGTCGATCTGCGGTAATCCGACCATTGGTCCCCCAAACAGAGATCTTGGTCGACATTTTCCGGTAGCTTTCGTCGCTCCAATTGACTGCCAGTTGGCACTCGCTCCGTCGGCGAACGCAAGGGAGCAATAGACCTCGTCCTCAACGTCGTTCGAGAAGACCCTGTTGAGCACACTGCCGTGAACCGACGCAGGCGCCTCGAACACAAAGTTGACCAAGTCGATGGCGTGGCAGGCGTAATCGTAGAGCGCCCCGCCGCCTGATTCTTCGCCGAGCGCCAAGTCATTCCTTTTTGGCGCAGCACCACCGGCCCATAGGCTTCCGCCCGAACATGATGAATCTTGCCGAGCGCACCTGACTTCACGATACGCGCAGCTTCCTTGAAGGCACCGACGAATCGATAGTGGTAGCCAACTTGGGTCACTAGATTCTTCTGATCAGCAAGCTCAACGAGTTTCTGACCATCTTTCGAATCCAGCACGAAGGGCTTCTCGCAGAATACATGCAACCCACGCTCAAGCGCCTTTCCCACCATGCCGGCATGGAGCGTAGACGGCGTTGCAACGAGCAAGGCGTCAAGCTGCTCCTTCGCCAGCATTTCATCAAAACTGGCGTAGCACTTCAGATTCGAATACTTCGTCAGAATATCTGTCAAATAAGTCGTGGTATCGCATGCGGCAACCAGTTCTACTTCCGGATGCGCTCGCACTATCGCAAGATGCGACAGACCCATCTTCCCCAAGCCAACCATGGCAATCCTAATCACACAAGCTCCTTTTTTTTCCAATTCAATTTTCGATTCACAATCATGCTATTTATCTATAATGGCGGAATACAATTCGTCAATACTTCTCGAAACATAGACCGAAGAGAATCCTTGCTCAACGCGCCTCAAGGCCTTCTGACCCATCGACTGCCGGAGCGACGTATCTGATGCCAGCTTGATCAAAGCTCGCGTCAATGCCTCGACGTCGCCTGGATTGATCAGGAAACCTTCTTCGCGATCACGCACCAGTTCCGGAATTCCACCCACTGTGGTGGAGATGATCGGCAGCTTCCATGACATCGCTTCCAGGATGCTCATGGGCAATCCTTCGTTATAGGACGGCAGCACGTAGATCGATGCGCCACGAAGCAACGCCCGCTTCTCATCGCCGACCACCCAACCACAGAACTCGACGGCATCACCCACACCCAGTTCCCGGACCAGGTCTTGTGCTCGTTCTATTTCACCTTTGCCGCCGATCTGGAGCCGCATGGATGGGCAATGGCGAAGCACTTCAGGCAACGCCTCAGAAGATCGTAAATCCCTTTGCGTTCGCCAACTTCACCCAAAAAAAGAATATTGACGAACTCGCCGCCGACCGCATCACAAGTAGGCTCCTTCGGCAGAGTCACGCCATTTGGAATCACACGGACACGTGCCGCGGCTCAATCGAAATAATATATTCTTTCCAACTCTCCGACAGAACGACAATAGCGTTCGCCTTGCGAAGCTGCCAACGAATCAAGCAGAGCGACCAGCGCGGCTGACGTGCCACGAACTCTTTGGTGCGAGAACCGTGGAGATGCAGAATGACAGGCACTCTACACAGATGAGCCAGCGACGCAAATATTGATTTCCGCCAAAAACTCCCATAAGCGGCGACGTGACAATGCAGCCCATCGACTTTTCGTTGAGCCAGCAAACCAGCAAATCGAAAAAATGCAGAACAAAAAACCTTGAAACGCACCCAATACCCACCTTCGACGTGCGTATCTATCAGCGAGATGCCCCATTTATCGAATATTCCATCATCACGATATCCTTCGACGACAGAACGCATGCCACCACGGGCGACGGTACAAAGCATCACGATCATGGCAGTACTCATGCTCTCGTCAGCGTCATGATGCTAGATCGCATGAACGAACTTCTTGACTTTATCGATCATCTCAACAGACGCGTATTGCGAAGTAGCTTCGATTGCCTGGTTCAGCTTTCCATCAACAAAACTGCTCAACAGCTCTTCCATCTTGCTTTCGTCTTCCGCAATCCATACACCAGGTCGACCGCGCAGCCATTCCATCCCATGCAACTGATGGTCTGAGGTCGCTTCACCCAGCTGCATTTTTCTCGGCAACAGGATCACAGGCTTCTGTGCTTGCATCGCCGAAATGATGGAGCCCATTCCGAGATGAGCGACCATCAGGTCGCAATTCCTGATGGCATTGGAAAACTCATCGGGTGGAAGCGTTCGAACCCATCTTGCATTTTTGGGATGATAGGTCCCGGCGCCGATCTGCATGCTGACATCGCTGTAGTTCACATGCCCAGCCCAGCGATCGACCACCTGAACGAGTCGGTCGAACGGAAACATCGAACCAATCGTCACGAAAATCATAAAGTCCGTCCCCAGTACTCGATGCTATTTTCTTTGGCGATCTCCTCCCATTGACTGAGGCACCGCGTCGCGACCTTTTTCGCCTTGCGACCCGAGGTCGACAATTCCTTGCAATTGGCAATACTGTCGATCCACAGTGTGCGTGCACTGAACAAGCGTCCGAGAGTGATACAAATCAGCGCCGGCCCGGAACCTGTTGTGACGATCACATCCGGTCGCTCACGCAACAGGATCCAGAACATCCGAAGTACCACCACGAAGAACGCCAACTTGTTCTTTCGCGAGGCGTCCTTGAAAGAATAGAAGCGGTGCCCTGGAACCTCAGCAGCAGATGCGGCATGCACGCTGGCGTACACCACCTCGCAACCCTCGAACGCAGGCCGCAATCGCAGCAACTGCACCCAATGCCCACCGCCCGAGGCGATTGCCAGTACTTTTCTTTTTGCCACGCAATTATCCAAATTAAATCAAGCCCGATCAGGTAGCATTCCACCACCATCTCGAATCGACAGAGAATGCCGTCCGAATCAACATGCAGAATTCGCGCCAGGGTTATATATCAGGCACGGTTGCATTGCAGCAAACATCGTAGTGTAGATAAGCTGAGGCGCCTCGTTCGTCCAACCCACAACGAGTCGACAACGATTCGGTGATACCGCACGCATCCGCGAACCTGTCTGCCTGGCGCATGGACGAGCACGTTCGGCATTCATGGGAAGAGCACACAATCGGGTAGCATCGTGGCATGAAGATCACCATCACAGCCGACGACTACGGCTGGTCGCCCGACAGTGTCGAGGCTACATCCACCTGCCTGTTGGACGGATCCATCAACAACGCCTCGTTGATGACAGGTGCACCTGCATTTGAACAGGCACTCGCATTCGCGAAAACTCACCCCCAATTCTGCTATGGCATTCACCTCACACTTGCCGGACGTGGCCAATTAAAACCAGCAGCATCACGCTCGAAAGTCGGAACGCTCCTGAATTCCGAAGGTCAATTAGGCTCATTACGACGCTTTCGGGCATTCGCCCTGCTTGGGCAGATCGATCCACAGCAGATCGAAACAGAAATCAGCGCGCAAATTGCCTTGGCACGGGATGCCGGCATTTTGATAAGTTATGTAGATTCGCACCACCACGTTCACAAATTGCCGATCGTGACGGAAGCGCTCAATCGAGTATTACCAAAATTCGGCATCGATCGTGTCAGATGCGTTCAGAACTTCTATATTAAACCTGCCTACAGCAAACCAACATACTGGCTCGGAAAATTTCAGGATCGAAAACTGCGACAACGCTGGAAAACGACTGACTGGTTCTATATGCCAGCCACACTGCTCGAAACCGACTGGCAGGAAAACCTATTGCAGCGCCTGATCCCGAACACGTTGGAGATCGGCGCACACCCCGGAACCGTAGAAAATTGGCGCAAGACAGAGTTCGACGATATACGCACATTTTCCCAACTAGCCCGTACTGCGCGCCACGATCTGGTCAGTTGGGTGGATGTCATTTAAATAAAACCAGCTTACAAACGCCATCGCGCCAAAGCAGATCCGTCAAAGTCGCGCCAATTGACTCATGGTCTCTGCGACATACGAAATCGTCGGCAAATCAGGCGTTCGGTATCTCAAGCGCGCCTGCCGATCGAACAGGTAGACCTGCCCCGTGTGCTCGTCGACACCTCGATTGCGCCCACCCAAGAAACTGAACAACGTGTCGACATCTTGCAGCTTCGGTGCCGCAGCGCTCCACAAGCGATGCGCCCCAAAACTCGCTTTCCACCGACGCAACGCCGCCGGATCGTCGTTGAGCGGATCGATGGTCAATGACAGGAGCTGGGCATCTCGGATTGCCTCGATCTTCTGCGCGACCCCTGCGAACAAGGCGCCCTGGATCGGGCAGATGGCGCTGCACCCCGCAAACATCAGCTGCACCGCCGTCACTTTGCCCCGCAGGTGTTGCACCAGCTTGAAGGTCTTGCCATCGTCCGCGACCAGGGGGATCGACGGTGCCGTCTGGGGAGGATCGACCGGCCCGAACGGTGCGTGAGCCGGAGGTTGCGGCGGCGCCGCCTCGCTGCCCAGGCCTAGGCCCAGGCCACTCGCGGCTGCGATCGTGACGAAACTACGTCGATTCAATGGAATCTCCAGGCCACGCACTCACGGTGTCGATTGCGTGACGTAACTCCACAACGCCTCGCATTGAGGCCTATCGATCCTGTAGCGCGGCATCGCACGCTGAATGATCACCTTGGCCGGGTCGACGCCCGTTCTGAGCAGTTCACAGAACGCGTCCACGTCATAACGCGTCGGCGGCCCCCCACGACGAGCAGCCAGTCCTTTCAGCCCTTCGGGAGACAAGCGAGGCCCGAATGCCGCCGTCTTCTGCGACCCCGCAGATGGAGCCGGTGCCGCCGCCAGTTCATGACAGTTGATGCAGCGACTTGCCGTCATCGGCAACGGGGTCTCGTGTCCAACGATATACCCCGCCAGCATCTGCTGCCCGAGATACAGGCGGGCACCGAGAGGCTGTTCTTCCTGCTGCGCGAAAAGCGAAGCCGGCGACACCGCCAGCCCCAGCAGCAAACCCGTCCAGGCGGTCAAACACACCGACGCGCGCCCAACGCTGTTGCATTCCTTCGGCGTACGAGGCCCGCGTCGCGCGGCAGAACGATACCCGACAGCGGTCATTCCTTTCCGCTCACGGCGGCGTGAAGGTCACGGTGCGCTCTGTCGCAG
>NZ_AZND01000045.1:0-21242 GCF_000576205.1 Methylibium sp. T29
GGAGCGCCGCCACCAGCGGGGCTGGCAGCTTGGTGGCGAACGGCACCAGCCCGGCCGCCTGGTCCAGACGGCGCTGTTCACGCCGGTCGAGCGCCGGCAGGGCCGCCGCGCCGAAGCGCTGCGGTGTGCCAGACTGCGAGAGCCGCCCCAGGGTCTTCTTGGCCTTGTCCTTCTCCAGATCGAACTTCTTGCTCGGCATCGCGACACTCTCCATGGCTCTCAAATCAACGGTCTTCAAGGCCGAACTCCAGGTCGCCGACATGGACCGTGCCCACTATGGCACCCATGCGCTGACGCTGGCCCAGCACCCGTCGGAGAACGACGAGCGGATGATGGTGCGGCTGCTCGCCTACGCCTTGCATGCCGAAGGCGAGGATCAGGCGCCATTGTCCTTCGCCAACGCGATGACCGAGATGGACGAGCCCGATCTGTGGCGGCGCAGCCTGGTCGGCGACATCGAACTGTGGGTCGATGTCGGCCAGCCGGAAGAGAAATGGGTGCGCAAGGCCAGCCACCGTTCGCGCGAGGTGGTGCTGTACATCTACGGCCGCAACGGCAGCCTGTGGTGGGGGCAGAACCGCGGGCCGCTGGAGAAGCTGGCGAACCTGCGCGTTCGCCAGGTCCCGGCCGAGGCGAGCACGGCGCTCGCGCTGCTGGCCCGCCGCAGCATGCGGCTGCAGTGCACGGTGCAGGACGGGACGGTCTGGCTCGGCGATGGCGACGCGACCGTGGAGGTGGAGTTGGTGGAGCTGAAGGAAGCCGTGCTCCGTTGAACCGGCGCCGCGAAGCGCCGGGCGCTGGCTACACTGCGGCGCGTGGAGACCAAGTGGCTGGAAGACTTCGTGAGCCTGGCCGAGACGCGCAGCTTCTCGCGCTCGGCCCAACTGCGCCATGTCACCCAGCCGGCGTTCTCGCGCCGGATCCAGGCGCTGGAGGCCTGGGCCGGCACCGATCTGGTCGACCGCTCGTCCTACCCGACCCGCCTCACGCCGGCCGGCGAGAGCTTCCACGCCCAGGCCCTGGAGATCCTGGTGGCGCTGCAGGCCACCCGCAACCTGCTGCGCGGTCACCGGGCCGCGGGGCCGGACATGATCGAGTTCGCGGTGCCCCACACGCTGGCATTCGCCTTCTTTCCGCACTGGATCATGGAGCTCAACCGCGACCTGAAGCGCGAATCCGGTGCGCTGAAGAGCCGCCTGATCGCACTCAATGTGCACGATGCGGTGCTGCGCCTGACCGAGGGCAGCTGCGACCTGCTGATCGCCTACCACCACCCGGCGCAGCCGCTGCAGCTCAACACCGACCGCTACGAGATGCTGACGCTCGGCGAGGAGTCGCTGCGCGCCTACGCCAAGGCCGGGCCGGACGGCGAGCCGCTGTTCCGCCTGCCCGGACGTGAGCGCGAGCGGGTGCCCTTCCTGGGCTATGCCAGCGGCGCCTACCTCGGGCAGCTGGTGGACCTGATCATCAAGCAGACCCCGCTGCCGGTGCTGCTCGACCCGATCTACGAGACCGACATGGCCGAGGGCCTGAAGGCGATGGCGCTCGAGGGGCATGGCCTGGCCTTCCTGCCGGCCAGTTCGGTGCGCAAGGAGCTGAAGACGCGCAAGCTGGTGCCGGCCGCGCCGTCGGGCAGCTTCGAACTCAGCATGGAGGTGCGCATCTACCGCGAGCGCCCCGAGGTCGCGAAGCACGTCAAGCCGGGCGTCCGGGCGCTGTGGGCACACCTGTTGCAGGCCGGCGCCGGGCCGCTGTCGGCCGGCGCGGCGCCGCGGGCAGCGGCCTGAGCCGCACGGGGTATGGCACGAACCCTGCTCGCGTTCCGGGGCGATGCACCTGTGGCGACCCCGTATGGCCTGCACGCCGAGCCTCCTGTAGATTTTTGCTCTTCCGTTACCGATCCCCACAAGGAGTCTTCATGAAGAAATCGCTCTTGATCCTCGTGACCGCGCTGGCCGCCACCGGCCTCGCCCAGGCCGAGGACACCCTGAAGAAGGTCAAGGACTCCGGCGCCATCACCCTCGGTGTGCGCGAGTCCTCCGGTGTCCTGTCGTACACGCTGGGTGGTGCCAAGTACGTCGGCTACCACGTGGCGATCTGCGAGAAGGCGGTCGAGGACATCGAGAAGGCGGTCGGCCGCAAGCTCAAGGTCAACTACCAGCCGGTGACATCGCAGAACCGCATCCCGCTGGTGCAGAACGGCACCGTCGACCTAGAGTGCGGCTCGACCACCAACAACGCCACCCGCCAGAAGGACGTGGCCTTCGCCAACACCACCTTCGTCGAGGAAGTGCGGATGGCGGTCAAGACCAGCTCGGGCATCAAGTCGATCGCCGACCTGCAGGGCAAGACGGTGGCCACGACCACCGGAACGACCTCGGTGCAGACGCTGCGCAAGAACAAGCGGGCCGAGAACATGGAGTTCAAGGAAGTGTTCGGCAAGGACCACTCCGACAGCTTCCTGCTGGTCGACAGTGGCCGCGCCGACGTGTTCGTGATGGACGGCAGCCTGCTGGCCGGGCTGATCGCGCGCAGCAAGAATCCGGCGGACTTCAAGATCGTCGGCGAGGTGCTGTCGGTCGAGCCGATCGCGATCATGATGCGCAAGGACGACGAGGCGCTGCTGAAGCTGGTCAACGCCACGATCGCCGGCATGGTGAAGTCGGGCGAGATCAACGCGCTCTACGACAAGTGGTTCATGCAGCCGACGCCGCCCACCGGCGCGAAAGTCGGCCTGCCGATGAGCGACACCCTCAAGGACACGCTGAAGCACCCCAACAACAAGCCGATGGAAGACTACGCGAAGAAGTGATCCAGGCAGGCCGGGCCGGGGCAGCAGCATTGCCCCGGCTTGAGTCGGGCGCGCGATAAGGGTACAACCCAACCGCGCCGCTCCGTCGGGCGCAGCAAGCGCGCTCGCACACCCCAGGAAAGGGAGGCCTCGTGGCCACATGGGACTGGCAGGTGTTCTGCAAGAACACCCTCGATGGCGAGGTCATCCCCCGCTGCTTCGGCAGCGGCGGCGACATCACCTATCTCGACTGGATGATCTCGGCCTGGGGCTGGACGCTGTCGGTGGCCCTGCTGGCGCTGCTGGTCGCGCTGGTGGTCGGCTCGCTGGTCGGCATCCTGCGCACGCTGCCCGACAAGCGGCTGGTGTTCCTGGGCAATGCATGGACCGAGATCTTCCGCAACGTCCCGCTGCTGGTCCAGGTGTTCCTCTGGTACCACGTGATCCCGTCGCTCTTCACCAGCCTGCGCAGCGTGCCCAGCTTCGTGCTGGTGGTGTTTGCGCTGGGCTTCTTCACCTCGGCGCGCATTGCCGAGCAGGTCAAGGCGGGCATCCAGAGCCTGCCGCGCGGCCAGAGCTACGCCGGCCTCGCGATGGGCCTCACGCTGGGCCAGACCTACCGCCATGTGCTGCTGCCGATG
This sequence comes from Methylibium sp. T29, assembly GCF_000576205.1. Taxonomy (NCBI): domain Bacteria; kingdom Pseudomonadati; phylum Pseudomonadota; class Betaproteobacteria; order Burkholderiales; family Sphaerotilaceae; genus Methylibium; species Methylibium sp. T29. The sequence goes on from NZ_AZND01000045.1 coordinate 3,433, forward strand.
GCGTTCCGCATCGTCATTCCGCCGCTCACCAGCGAGTCGATGAACATCATCAAGAACTCGTCGGTCGCGTTCGCGGTGAGCATCGCCGAGCTGACGATGTTCGCGATGCAGGCGCAGGAGGAAACCTCGCGCGGGGTCGAGGTCTACCTGGCGGTGACGGCGCTGTACTTCATCTCGGCCTTCGCCATCAACCGCATCATGCTGGTCGTCGAGGAACGCCTGCGCGTGCCCGGCATGGCGGGAGGCAAATGATGAACCTCCACGTCCCTTTGCTCCTTCCCCCCAAGGGGGCTCGGCCTGCCCTTGGGGCGGCCCGGCGGGAGGCCTGAGATGCTGAACCTCGATTTTTCCTTCCTGAACTGGGACGTCGTCTCCGGCTTCGTCCTCAAGGGCCTGGTCTTCTCGGTGCAGCTCACGCTGATCGCGATGGTCGGTGGCATCGTGCTGGGCACCCTGCTGGCGCTGATGCGGCTGTCGGGCAAGAAGTGGCTGGTGGTCCCGGCGGCGTTCTACGTGAACACGCTGCGTTCCATCCCGCTGGTGATGGTGATCCTGTGGTTCTTCCTGCTGATCCCGCTGCTGATCGGGCGGCCGATGGGCGCCGAGCTGTCGGCCATCATCACCTTCACGGTGTTCGAGGCGGCCTACTACTCCGAGATCATGCGCGCCGGCATCCAGAGCGTGCCCAAGGGCCAGGTCTATGCCGGCTACGCGGTCGGCATGACCTACTCGCAGAGCATGCAGCTGATCGTGCTGCCGCAGGCCTTCCGCAACATGCTGCCGGTGCTGATGACGCAGACCATCATCCTGTTCCAGGACACCTCGCTGGTCTACGCGATCGGCGCCTACGACCTGCTCAAGGGCTTCGAGGTCGCCGGCAAGAACTTCAACCGTCCGGTCGAGACCTACCTGGTCGCCGCCGTCGTCTACTTCGTGATCTGCTTCAGCCTGAGCATGCTCGTGCGCCGGCTGCAGAAGAAGATCGCCATCATCCGCTGATCAGGAGAGCGCCGTGATCGACATCAAGAACATCAGCAAGTGGTACGGCAGCTTCCAGGTGCTGACCGACTGCACCACCAACGTCAAGAAGGGCGAGGTGGTGGTGGTGTGCGGGCCCTCGGGCTCCGGCAAGAGCACGCTGATCAAGACCGTGAACGCGCTCGAACCGTTCCAGAAGGGCGACATCGTCGTCGACGGCATCAGCATCGCCGACCCGAAGACCGACCTGCCCAAGCTGCGCTCCCGCGTCGGCATGGTGTTCCAGCACTTCGAGCTGTTCCCGCACCTGAGCGTCACCGAGAACCTGACCCTCGCGCAGATCAAGGTGCTCAAGCGCAACCCCGACGAGGCCAAGAAGCGCGGCCTGAAGATGCTCGAGCGCGTGGGCCTGATCGCTCACAAGGACAAGTTCCCCGGCCAGCTCTCGGGTGGCCAGCAGCAGCGCGTGGCCATCGCCCGCGCGCTGAGCATGGACCCGATCGTGATGCTGTTCGACGAGCCGACCTCGGCGCTCGACCCCGAGATGGTGGGCGAGGTGCTCGACGTGATGGTGCAGCTGGCCAACGAGGGCATGACCATGATGTGCGTGACCCACGAGATGGGCTTCGCGCGCAAGGTCAGCCACCGTGTGATCTTCATGGACCAGGGCAAGATCTGCGAGGACTGCAAGAAGGAAGACTTCTTCGGCGATCCCTCGGCCCGCTCCCCGCGCGCGCGCGACTTCCTGTCGAAGATCCTGCAGCACTGAAGCCGGGCGCCCCGCGGCTCAGGGCTCGATCGCGATCCCGACCACCGGCTGGCCACCGGCGATGCGGCCGATGGCCGTGGCGGCGCCCGTGGCGAGGTCGATCCGCACCCAGCGCGACACCTGGCCGTCGTGGTCGGTGAGGGCGGCATAGGCGGTGTTGTTCACGTCGCCGATGTCGAAGCTGGCGCGCTCGAAGGCGCCGGCGTTCAGCGGGCCCACCGTCCGCAACCGGCCGGTGTTCGGCGACACCGCGGGCTGCACGCCCTCGCGGCTGCCCTGCGTGATCAGCACGCCCAGGCGGGCGTCGATCGCGAAGTTGGTGGTGAGCTTCTCGTCCTGCTGGTTGTAGGTGTAGCCGGCGGCCACCACGGCCGGCGTGCGGCCGGCGTTGACGTCGGCGGCGTCGTAGGCGAGCGGGCCGTCGATCTGTGTGCCCTCGGTCTTCGGGTCGGCGTCGACGATGGCCCCGGTGTCCGGGTGCAGCCGCAGGTTCTGGCCGGTGTCGCTGACGATGCGCAGGCGGTCCACCGTCGGGTTGAAGTCGACGCCGAACTCGCTGCCCTGCAAGGCGATGGCCAGCGGCGAGCCGACCGGCGTGGCGGCGGCGCTGGCCGTGTCGATGCGGTACAGCCGGCCGCTGCTGCCCAGCGCGAACAGTTGCCCGCGGGCGACGCGGTAGTCGAGGCCGAGCACCCGCTCGCCGGGCTGCAGGCCGGTGAGGGTGCGCCGGTCGAGCAGCTTCTGCGGCTGGCCGGCGTTGAAGCGCAGCAAGCGCTGCTCGGCATCGACCGCGACGATGGTTTCCTTGGCCGGCGGGCCGAGCGGTTCGTCGGTGGAGGGCGCCATGACGGCACAGCCAGCCGCCGCGAGCGTGGCCAGCACGCCGGCGGCGAGGAAGGTTCGGGTCATCCAGGGTCTCCGGTGAAGGTTCGTGGGCAGGGGCCTGACGGCCCGGTCGCGGATGCTGCCGGGCCGGCCGCGGTCGTGATCGCCGGAACAGCGCAACGCTTCCCGGCCAGTTCGGGCGCTGCCGCGGGGCCGTCGCGCGTGCAGGCGACAATCCAGCGCATGAGTTCTGCTGCCCCGGACATCCTGACCCTGAGTCGGCCCGACGACTGGCACCTGCACGTGCGCGATGGCGCCGCGCTGGCGGCCGTCGTGCCGCACACCGCGCGCCAGTTCGGCCGCGCGATCATCATGCCCAATCTCAAGCCGCCGGTCACCACCGCGGCCCAGGCGCTGGCCTACCGCGAGCGCATCCTCGCGGCTGTGCCCGCGGGCCTGGCGTTCGAGCCGCTGATGACGCTCTATCTGACCGACAACATGCCGCCCGAGGAGATCGGCCGCGCGAAGGCGGCCGGCGTCGCGGCCGTCAAGCTCTACCCGGCGGGCGCCACCACCAACAGCGATGCCGGCGTGACCGACCTGCGCAAGACTCAGGCCACGCTCGATGCGATGCAGCGCGAGGGCCTGCCGCTGCTGGTGCACGGCGAGGTCACCGACGCCGAGATCGACCTGTTCGACCGCGAGGCGGTGTTCATCGACCGCCAGCTGATCCCGCTGCGGCGCGACTTCCCGGCCCTGAAGATCGTGTTCGAGCACATCACCACCCGCGAGGCCGCGCAGTACGTGGCCGAAGCCGGGCCGCACACCGCGGCCACGATCACCGCCCACCACCTGCTCTACAACCGCAACGCGATCTTCACCGGCGGCATCCGGCCGCACTACTACTGCCTGCCGGTGCTCAAGCGCGAGCTGCATCGCGAGGCGCTGGTGGCCGCCGCCACCTCGGGCAGCGACCGCTATTTCCTCGGTACCGACAGCGCACCGCATCCGGCCCACCTGAAAGAGCACGCCAGCGGCTGTGCCGGCTGCTACACCGCGTTCAGTGCGCTGGAGCTGTATGCCGAGGCCTTCGACGCCGCCGGCGCGCTGGATCGGCTGGAAGGCTTCGCCAGCGTCCACGGTCCGGCCTTCTACGGCCTGCCGCGCAACGCCGGCACGGTGACGCTGCGTCGGCAGGCCTGGACGCCACCCGAGACGCTGCCGTTCGGCGAAGCGACGCTCAAGCCGCTGCGCGGCGGCGAGTCGCTGGCCTGGCGGCAGGTCGAGTGAAGAACGCCGCATCCGCGGCCCAGGAGACGCCATGACGACCCCGACGATCCGCACCGCGCTGCTGATCGATGCCGACAATGTGAAGGTCGAGCTGGTCGCCGAGGTCATCGAGCGACTGCAGGCGGCCGGCCGCGTGCTGCAACATCGCCGCGCCTACGGCAGCGTGCAGAAGGCGACCGAGTTCGCGGCGCTGTCGCAGGATCACGCGATCCGTTTTCTGCCCAGCACCTTCGCCGGCCCCAACGCGACCGATCTCGCGCTGGCCATCGACGCGGTCGAGCTGGTGCTGCGCCAGCCGGCGGACGAGGTGGTGCTGGTGTCCTCGGACCGCGACTTCGCGCCGCTGATCGTGCGCCTGCGCGAGCTGGGCTGCCGCGTCGTCGGCTACGGCCAGCACGGCAAGACGGCCCAGGACGTGGAGCGCGACTACCTGCGCGTCTACGATGAATTCCATGTCCTCGGCGCGGCCCGGCCGGCTGCGCGCGGTACCGCTTCGAAGGCGGTGGCGAAGCCGCGGGTGGCGAAATCCACTGCCCGTCCCGCGAAACCCGCCGTCGTGGTGCCCCCCGCGCCGCCGGCGTTCCCGGCCGAGGTCGAGGCCGTGCTGGACGCCTGCCCCGACCTGCGCCAAGGCCGGGCCATGCGGCTCAACGCCGCCGGCAAGGCGTTGCACGACAGCGGCGTGCTGAAGAAGAACGGCCGGCCGTCGGCGCTGTTCAAGCGACTCGAGCCGCACTTCGAGATGCTGCCGGCCGATAAGCCGGAGCAGGTCCGGCTGCGGTCCTAGCCGCGAGCCCTCACTCGGCCGGCAGGAAGCCCTCGATCGACAGATAGCGCTCGCCGGTGTCGTAGTTGAATCCCAGCACACGGCTGCCGGCCGGCAGCTCGGGCAACTTCTGGGCGATCGCCGCCAGCGTGGCCCCGGACGAGATGCCCACCAGCAGGCCTTCGTCACGTGCCGAACGCCGCGCCATCTCGCGGGCCGCTTCCGCCTCGACCTGGATCACGCCGTCGAGCAGCGCGGTGTGCAGGTTGGTCGGCACGAAGCCGGCGCCGATGCCTGGATCGGGTGCGGAGACGGCTTGCCGCCCGAGATGACCGGGGAGGCGCTCGGCTCCACCGCGAACACCTTGAGCTGCGGCCACTGCGCCTTCAGAACCTGCGCGCAGCCGGTGATGTGCCCGCCGGTGCCCACGCCGGTGATCAACGCGTCCAGGCCCTGCGGGAAGTCGGCCAGGATCTCCTGCGCCGTGGTGCGCACGTGCACGTCGATGTTGGCCGGGTTGTCGAACTGCTGCGGCATCCACGAACCGGGTGTCGCGGCGATCAGTTCCTGGGCCTTGGCGATCGCGCCCTTCATGCCCTGCTCGCGCGGCGTCAGCACGAAGCTCGCGCCGTAGGCCAGCATCAGGCGGCGGCGCTCCACGCTCATGCTGTCGGGCATCACCAGCACCAGCCGGTAGCCCTTGACCGCGGCCACCATCGCCAGGCCGACGCCGGTGTTGCCCGAGGTCGGCTCGATGATCGTGCCGCCGCTGCGCAGCCGGCCGTCGCGTTCGGCCGCCTCGACCATCGACAGCGCGATGCGGTCCTTGATCGAGCCGCCGGGGTTGCTGCGCTCGGACTTGATCCACACCTCGTGCCCTGCGCCGAACAACCGCTGCATGCGGATGTGCGGGGTGCTGCCGATGGTGTCGAGGACGGTGTTGGCTTTCATGGGGTCTCCTCAGCGTTGGGCGGACGGTGCTCGCGGCTGCAACGATAATCCATCGGTGAAGTGGGCCAGACCGCCGCTGGCACACCGGCCGAAAGGCCGTGCTGGAGGAAGGTCCGGACTGCACAGGGCAGCGCAGCAGCCAACGGCTGTCCACCGCAAGGTGAGGATCAGAGCAACAGAGACGAGTCCGGGCGGCGTAGCCGTCCGGGGTGAAACGGGCAATCTCTGCGCGCAGCAACACCAAATAGGCCAGCGTCGATGTGGCTCCGCGGAGCTGGCGGGTAGGTGGCACCGAGCCGTTCCCGCGAGGGGCGGCCCAGAGGAATGGCGGTCACGGCCGCGACGCCGCAAGGCGCCGCGGCCGCACAGAATCCGGCCTATCGGCCCGCTTCACACTTATTCGTTCGACGCGCCGCGCTCCGGTACGGCGCGGCCACACTGGACCCGATGAACCCCGACGCCCAAACGCTCTGGCGCGCGCCCCTGTGGGCCCTGTCCGTGCTGCTTGCCTGCCTGGCCATGCTCGGGCCGTTCGCGATCGACACCTACCTGCCGGCCTTCACCGGCATCGCGGCATCGGTCGACGCGACGCCGCTGCAGATGCAGCAGACGCTGTCGATCTACCTGATCGGCTTCGCGGTGATGAGCCTGTTCCACGGCGCGCTGTCCGACAGCTTCGGTCGCCGGCCGGTGGTGCTGTGGGGCGTGGCGGTGTTCGCGGTCGCCTCGGCCGGCTGCGCGCTGTCGCAGACCATCGGCCAGCTGGTGTTCTTCCGGCTGCTGCAGGGCCTGTCCACCGGGGCCGGCATCGTGGTGTCGCGCGCGGTGATCCGCGACATGTTCCCGCCGGCCGACGCGCAGCGCGTGATGTCGCAGGTCACGATCTTCTTCGGCGCCGCGCCGGCCATCGCGCCCATCATCGGCGGGCTGCTGTTCGTGCACGCCGGCTGGCATGCGATCTTCTGGTTCCTCACCGCCGTGGGCGTGGCGCTGTGGATCGCCAACTGGAAGCTGCTGCCCGAGACGCTGCACCTCGGCGCGCGGCAGCCGTTCAAGGTGCGCCACCTGCTGCGCGGCTACTGGCAGATGGGCAGCAGCGGGCGCTTCGTGCTGCTTGCGCTGGCCAGCGGCATTCCGTTCAACGGCATGTTCCTCTACGTGCTGTCGGCGCCGGTGTTCGTGGGCGAGCACCTGGGCCTGGCGCCGCAGCAGTTCTTCTGGTTCTTCCTGTTCACCATCGGCGGCATCATGGGCGGCGCCTGGTGGAGCGGGCGGCTGGCCGGCAAGCTGCCGCCGCAGCGCCAGATCCGCCGCGGCTTCCGCGTCATGGTCGCGGTGTCGATCGTCAACGTGATCGCCAACGCACTGATGCCGGCCCAGGCCTGGTGGGCGCTGCCGCTGATCGGCGTGTTCTCGTTCGGCTGGGCGCTGATGGTGCCGGTGGTCACGCTGATGGTCCTCGACCTGGTGCCCGAGCGGCGCGGCATGGCCTCGTCGATGCAGTCCTGCCTCGCGGCCAGCGCGAATGCGCTGGTGGCCGGGCTGCTGGCGCCGCTGGTGATGCACTCGACGCTGCTGCTGGCGCTGGCGTCGATGGGGCTGATGAGCATCGGGCTCGCATCCTGGCTGTGGGTCAGGTCGCGGCTGCCCACCGTGGCTTGACCCGCCCCGGTGCGACGGGGCACGGCTTGCTCGCCGCAGGCATCATGCAGACCTGACTGTCTCGGCTCTCCCGCCATGCGCTACGAACACCTGCTCCAAGTCACCGACCCTGCCGACCCGCGGGTGCCGCCGATGAGCCGTGCCGAGCTGTGGCGCGGCCTGCTGGTGCGCGTCGAATCGCCGCAGCAGTTCCCCCTCGGCCCCGACCGTTGCGAGGCTCGCGCCGGGGCCCACGCGCGCGAACGCCGGCGCAGCGTCCACTTCGGCGCACTGCGCTTCGAGGACACGGTGCAGCTCGAACCCGAGCAGCGCATCGTCTTCACGCCCGAGCCGCACGAGGGCGCCGCGCCGGTCCGGCTCACCGTGACGATCGAGGAGCCGGCGCCCGGCGCGCTGTTCCTGCGCTTCGTCTACGAGACCGACGACGCGGGGTCCGCCGAGGAGAAGGCGCTGCAGGGCTACCGGCAGCAGGCCTGGCTGGAGCTCGACCGCGACATGCTGCGCACGCTGCGCGAATGGCAGGCGCAGGGCCGGCTGGCCGGGTGACGAGAGGCGGCGTCGGATGAAGGACAACCGCCTGCTGGAGATGCGCGTGTTCCGCGCAGTGGCCGACGCGGGCGGCTTCACCGCCGCGGCCAACCTGCTGGGCGTGAGCCAGCCCTTCGTGAGCCAGACGCTCACCGCGCTGGAGCGCCGGCTCGGCGTGCAGCTGCTCCACCGCTCCACGCGCACCCAGCGTCTTACCAGCGAGGGCGAGGCCTTCCTCGCCTCGTGCCGCCGCCTGCTCGACGAGATCGACTTCGCCGAGTCGGCGGTGCGCTCGCCCGAGCCGACCGGCGAGCTGCGCGTGACCGCGCCGCGCGCCTTCGGCATCGACCAGATCGTGCCGCAGCTGCCGGCCTTCATGGCGGCCTACCCGCGCATCGCGGTCCACCTGTCGATGTCGGACGCTCTCGCCAATCTGATCGAGGAGAACTTCGACATCGCGGTGCGGATGGGCCGGCTGCAGGACTCCTCGCTGCTGAGCCGCCGGCTGTGCAAGCTGCAGCGCGTGGTGGTGGCCTCGCCGGCCTACATCGAGCGCCACGGCGCGCCAGTCACGCCGCTGGGCCTGGGGCGCCACAACTGCCTGCTGTGGCAGGGCCCGATGGATCACCTGAACCGCTGGCCGTTCGTGGTGAACGGCGTGCCCCAGGAGGTGCCGGTGCAGGGCAGCTTCCGCAGCAGCGACGGCACCGCGCTGTTCGAGATGTGCGTGGCCGGCGTCGGTGTGATGCGGCTGGCCGAGCACCTGGCGCTGCCGGCCATCCGGCGCGGCGTGCTGGTGCCGCTGCTGGCCGACTACCAGGCCACCGACGACACAGCGATCCACGTCGTGTTCCTGCCCGAGCGCCGCTTGGTGCCGCGCATCCGGGCCTTCGTCGACCACCTGTGCGAGGTGTTCGCGACGCCGCCCTGGGGGGACTGACCCCCGCCAGCCCGCCGATCTATTGCGGGCGGCGATAGGTTTTATCGGCGCCACGCTCTTGGTCGTCCATTCGACCTCTCTTAGCCTTGCATCAACCTTTGGTGCCACCCGTTGACGTAAGGAAAATCATGCAAGAGACGATCGAACGGACCGAGACCCGGCCGCAGCAGGCCACGACGGCGAAGCCGCGCGTCTCGATCTACCAGCCGACCCAGGAAGGCCTGATCTTCCCGGAGCTGCCGATCTTCGAGACCCACGCGAAGGAACGCCAGCACCGCAAGGAGCGCTTGGCCGCGGCCTGCCGCGCCTTCGCGCTGCAGGGCTTCGACTACGGCTTCGCCGGCCACCTGACGATCCGCGACCCCGAGTTCCCCGAGCTGTACTGGACGAACCCGATGTGCGTGCATTTCTCCAACGTCAAGGTCAGCAACCTGATCCTGGTCGACCACAAGGGCAAGGTGGTCGAGGGCACCCATGCGGTGAACCGTGCCGGCTTCGTGCTGCACGCCGCGGTGCACGAGGCGCACCCCGAGATCCTGGCGATGTGCCACGCGCACACGGTCTACGGCACCGCCTTCGCGTCGCTGGGTCGCGACCTCGAGCCGATCACCCAGGACGCCTGTGCGTTCTTCGAGGATCACCGCGTCATCCGCAGCGAGGCCGGCCAGGTAGCGGTCGAGGAGCGTGCCGGCCTGACCGTGGCCGACTACTTCAAGGGCGTCAAGGCGGTGGTCCACCAGAACCACGGCCTGTTCTCCAGCAGCACCCACAGCATCGACTCGGCGTGCTTCTGGTTCATCGCGCTGGAACGCTGCTGCCGCCAGCAGCTGCTGGTCGACGCCAGCGGACACAAGCCGGTGCCGGTGACCGAGCAGCGTGCGCGCTACAGCCGCGAGCACGTCGGCAGCGACTACATCGGGTGGCTGCACTTCCAGACCATCTACGACCAGTTGGTCTGCCACCAGCCGGACCTGTTCGACTGATCTGTCCCGACGACCCAGGACGGACAGGCTACGGCGGCACCGGTTGCGGTGCCGCCGCGACCGTCGTCCGCGCGGCGCCACGAGCGCCGCGCCGGAGCGGCGGCCCAGAAGGAGACAAGAGATGCAAGGAATCGTCGAGGCCTATTTCCGGCTGCTGAAGATCGTCACGGTGCTCTGCCTGGCGGTCATGGTGGTGCTGGTGTTCGGCAACGTGGTGCTGCGCTACGGCTTCAACTCGGGCATCACCGTGTCCGAGGAAGTCTCGCGGCTGCTGTTCGTCTACCTAACCTTCCTGGGAGCGATCGTCGCGGTGCGCGAGCGGCTGCACCTGGGCTTCGACGCGCTGGTGCGCTCGCTGCCGCCGACCGCGCAGCGCGCCTGCGCGATCCTGGCCCACCTGCTGATGCTGCTGGCGACGGGCGTGTTCCTGATCGGCAGCTGGCAGCAGGCGGTCATCAACCTGGGCGTCAGGACGCCGGTGACCGGCGTGTCGATGGCGCTGTACTACGGCGTGGGCGTGGTGTTCTGCGTGTCGGTCGCGTTGATGCTGCTGGTCGACCTGGCCCGCCTGGTGTCGGGCCGCGTGTCGGCGCAGGACCTGGTCACCCTGAACGACTCGGCCGAGGCGGCGGTGTTGCCGCCGGCCGAGAAGTCGACTGCCGTCGCCTGAGCCCGCGGAGCAAGCGACATGACGATTTCCATCTTCCTCGGTTCCCTGCTCGGCTCGATGGCGCTGGGCGTGCCGATCGCATTCGCGCTGCTGGTCTGCGGCCTGGCGCTGATGTGGCACATGGACCTGCTCGACGCGCAGATCCTGGCGCAGAACGTGATCAACGGCGCCGACAGCTTCCCGTTGCTGGCGGTGCCCTTCTTCATGCTCGCAGGCGAGATCATGAACGTCGGTGGCCTGTCGCGCCGCATCGTGACACTGGCGCTCACGCTGGTCGGACACCTGCGCGGCGGCCTGGGCTTCGTGACCATCCTCGCGGCCTGCCTGATGGCGGCGCTGTCGGGCTCGGCGGTGGCGGACACCGCCGCACTCGCCGCGCTGCTGCTGCCGATGATGGTGCGCGCCGGCCACGACAAGGCGCGTGCCGGTGGCCTCATCGCCTCGGCGGGCATCATCGCGCCGGTCATCCCGCCTTCGATCGGCTTCGTGGTGTTCGGCGTGGCCGCCAATGTCTCGATCGGCAAGCTGTTCCTGGCCGGCATCGTGCCGGGCCTGATGATGGGCATCGCGATCGCGAGCACCTGGTATCTGGTGGCGCGCCGCGAGGGCAGCGCACCGCCACCCAAGGCGAGCGCCGCGCAGCGCTGGACCGCGCTGCGCGAGTCGACCTGGGCGCTGATGCTGCCGGTGATCGTGCTGGTGGGCCTGAAGATGGGCGTGTTCACGCCCACCGAGGCCGCGGTGGTGGCCGCCGTCTACGCGCTGTTCGTGGCCACGGTGGTGTACCGCGAGCTCGACATCCGCCAGCTCTACGACGTGTTCCTGGCGGCCGCGAAGACCACTTCGGTGATCATGTTCCTGGTGGCCGCCGCCATGGTCTCGGCCTGGCTGATCACCGTGGCCGACCTGCCGGGCCAGTTGATCGAGCTGCTCGGTCCGCTGACCGACAGCCCGACGCTGCTGCTGCTGGTGATCATGGTGATGCTGATCGCGATCGGCACCGCGATGGACATGACGCCGACCATCCTGATCATGGCGCCGATGCTGATGCCGGTGGTCAAGGCGGCCGGCATCGACCCGGTCTACTTCGGCGTGCTGTTCATCATGAACGCTGCGATCGGCCTGATCACGCCGCCGGTGGGCACGGTGTTGAACGTGGTGGCCGGCGTCGGACGCATGCGCATGGACGAGGTCGCCCGCGGCGTGCTGCCCTTCATGGCGGCGCAGTTCGTGGTGCTGCTCCTGCTGGTGCTGTTCCCCTCGATCGTCACCGTCCCGGCGCGCTGGCTCGCCGGCTGAGCGCGGCGAGCCATCTCTCCCGTTCCGATGCGCGCCCCGGGCGCGCGCTCACCCAGGCCGTCTCCGGGCGGCCACCCTTTCCCCTAGGAGACATCAAGATGAAGCGAATCTTCAAGCACCTGCTGCTCGGGCTGGTCGCGGCGCCGGCGCTCGCACTGACGGGCCTGCAGGCCCAGGCGGCCGACATCAAGGAGCGTAACCTGCGCTTCTCGTTCGTGCAGCCCAAGGAAAGCCACATGGGCTATGGCGCGCAGAAGTTCGCCGACATCGTCGCCAAGAAGAGCGACGGCAAGATGAAGGTGAAGCTGTTCCCGAACGGCATGCTCGGCGGCGACCTGCAGACCGTTTCGGCGCTGCAGGGCGGCACGCTCGACCTGACCACGTTGCCCCCGGGCCTGCTGGTGGGCCTGAACAAGGAGTTCGGCGCCTTCGACCTGCCCTTCCTGTTCGACAGTTTCGCCGAGGCCGACGCGGTGCTCGACGGCCCGGTGGGCAAGAAGTTCATGGAGCGCCTGCCGAGCGGCCTGGTGGGCCTGGCCTACTGGGACCACGGCTTCCGCAACGTTTCCAACAACCGCCGAGCCATCGCCAAGGCCGAGGACTTCCAGGGCCTGAAGCTGCGCGCGCTGCAGGCCCCGCTGATGCTGGAGACCTTCAACGCGCTCGGCTCCAACGCGGTGCCGATGGCCTTCACCGAGCTCTACGCCGCGCTGGAGTCGCGCGCTGTCGACGGCCAGGACAACCCGGTGGTGGCTTTCCAGACCAACAAGTTCGACGAGGTCCAGAAGCACCTCTCGCTGACGCGCCACGTCTACAACCCGCTGGTCGTGCTGTTCAGCCAGAAGGCCTGGGATCAGTTCTCGGCCGACGAGCGCAAGGTCCTGCTCGAGGCCGCCAACGAGGCCCGCGTCGAGCAGCGCAAGGTCTCGCGCGAGATGGAGACCAAGGCGCTGGAGCAGGTTCGCAAGAACGGCGTCACCGTGACCGAGATCTCCGCGCAGGAGCGCGCGCGCATGCGCGAGAAGGTCAAGCCGGTGACCGACAAGTACGTCAAGGAGATCGGCGAGGACGTTGTCAAGACGGTCTATGCCGAGATCGACCGGGTGCGGGTGAAGTAGTAGGCCCGCCGCCGCCGTTGCCGGCGGCGCGCGGTCCGGGCCGGTCCAGAACGCCGCGGAGCTTCGCTCCGCGGCGTTCTTTCATTTCAAGGCAAGCTGGCACCCCCCAGTTAGCAAGCGAGTTCATCTTTCACTTCCAGAGGGCTCCGCAAGTCCTTCTTTTAGAACGACATTTTCTTTTTTGTGCATCAGAAATCACGCCTAAGTGCTTGATTTCATTGAGATTTCCTTACATCTCTGGTTGACCCGCCCGAGGGGGTCCGCTAAAGTGGAGCAAAGTGCACTTTAGTGGGATTTCGTGGCAGAAATAGTCTTTCAGGGGGCTTCGGCGCTCGCGCTCGACGCAAAGGGGCGGCTGGCCGTCCCGGCGCGCCACCGCGATGTGCTGGGCGCGCTGGCCCAGGGCCGGCTCACGCTCACGAAGCATCCGGTCGGCTGCCTGCTGGTGTTTCCACGCCCGGCGTGGGAGGGCTTTCGCGACAAGGTCGCGGCGCTGCCGCTGCGCGCCGAGGGCTGGAAGCGCATCTTCCTCGGCAACGCGATGGACGTCGAGATCGACGCCAGCTCGCGCGTGCTGGTCTCGCCCGAACTGCGCCAGGCAGCGGGTCTGGTCAAGGACGTGATGCTGCTCGGCATGGGCAGCCATTTTGAACTCTGGGACGTCCAGCGCTACCAGGCCCACGAGGCCGAGGTGATGCAGCAGGGGCTGCCCGAGAGCCTGGGCGACTTCTCGTTCTGACGGCGATGAACCAGGGAGTCGGGCCTTGGCAGCACACCACCGTCCTGCTGCACGAGGCGGTCGATGCGCTCGTGCACTCGCCGGACGGCTACTACGTCGACGGCACCTACGGCCGCGGCGGGCACTCGCGGCTGATCCTGTCGAAGCTGTCCGCGGCGGGCCGCCTGCTGGCGATCGACCGCGACCCCGACGCGGTGGCGCACGCCACCTCGGGCGCGGCGCGGGTCACGGACCCGCGCTTCCACATCGAGCACGCGCCCTACAGCGAGCTGCCGGCGCTGCTGGCGGCGCGTGGCGTGTCACGCATTGACGGCCTGCTGCTGGACATCGGTGTGAGCTCGCCGCAGATCGACAACCCGGAGCGCGGCTTCAGCTTCCGCGCCAGCGGTCCGCTGGACATGCGCATGGACCCGACGCGTGGCGAGAGCGCGGCCGACTACCTGGCGCGCGCCGACGAACGCGAGATCGCGGCGGTGATCCGCGACTACGGCGAGGAGCGCTTCGCGACCGCGATCGCCCGTGCGCTGGTGGCGCGCCGCCTGGCCGGCCGTCCGGTACGCACCACCGAGGAACTCGCGGAGCTGGTGGCGCAGGCGGTCAAGACCCGCGAGCCCGGGCAGAACCCGGCCACCCGCACCTTCCAGGCGCTGCGCATCTTCGTCAACGCCGAGCTGACGCAGCTCGAACAAGGCCTGGCGGCGGCACTCCAATGCCTGAAGCCGGGCGGCCGGCTGGTCGTGATCAGCTTCCACTCGCTCGAGGACCGCATCGTCAAGACCTTCATCGCGAGTCACAGCAAGGCGGTGGTCGACCGCCGGGCGCCGTTCGCGCCGCCGGCGCCGATGCGGCTGCGCGCGCTGGCGCGCCTGAAGCCCGGCGCCGACGAGGTGGCAGCCAATCCGCGCGCGCGCTCGGCCATCCTGCGTGTGGCCGAACGGACCGACGTGGGGATCGCCGCATGACACGCCTCAACATCGTGGTGCTGATCGCGCTGGTGTGCAGCTCGCTCTACCTCGTCAAGGTGTCCTACGAGTCGCGCCGTCTGTTCGCCGAACTCGATCGCGCGCAGGCCCAGGCGCTCAAGCTCGAGAGCGAGCACGACCGGCTGCTGGTCGATGCGCGTGCGCAGTCCACGCCGCTGCGTGTCGAGAAGGTCGCGCGCGAGCGCCTCGGCATGCGCAGCGCCACACCGGCGGTCACCGAGTACGTGGTGGTGCCGGTGGCCGCTGCGCCGGCGCCTGATGTCGCGGAGCTGCGCCGATGAGCGCTTGGCGCGAATGGCTGGGCCGCCTCGGCCGGGGCGGTTCCCGCCGGCCCGGTGCACGCGCCGCCAGCGGTGCCGTGAGCGCGCGCAGCGTGCGCTACGCGAGCAGTCCGCTGCTGGCGTCGAAGACGCCGCCGTGGCGCTCCAAGTTCCTGGTCGCTCTGGTCGGTGCCGGCTTCCTGCTGCTGCTCGGCCGCGCGGTCTACGTGCAGGTGATCGGCACCGAGTTCTACCAGCAGCAGGGCGCGAGCCGCTACGCGCACAAGCTCGAGCTGCCGGCCAACCGCGGCCGCATCACCGACCGCGGTGGCGAACTGCTCGCCTCCAGCGTGGAGGCACCGACGCTGTGGGCCATCCCGCGCGACGTCACCGCCACCTCTGCCGAGAAGCGCCAGCTCGCCAAGTTGCTCGGCATGTCGGTCGGCGATCTGGAGAAGCGCCTGGCGGACAACCCGAACTTCGTCTATCTGCGCCGTCAGGTCGACGACTCGGTGGCGCTGCAGGTGCGCGCACTCAACCTCAAGGGCGTGCACCAGCTCACCGAGTACAAGCGGCGCTACCCGGCGGGCGAGGCGGCGGCCCACGTGGTGGGCTTCACCAACGTCGAGGACCGGGGGCAGGAGGGCATCGAACTCGCCTTCCAGTCCGACCTGGCCGGCCGCGACGGCAGTCGCCGCGTCATCAAGGACCGTCGCGGCCGCGTGGTCGAGGACATCGGCGAGCGCGTGCCACCGGTCGACGGTCGCGACATCGAGCTCGCGATCGACACCAAGGTGCAGTTCTTCGCCTACCAGCGCATCCGTGACGCGGTGGCCGAGCACAAGGCCAAGGCCGGCAGCGTGGTGGTGCTCGACGTGCAGAGCGGCGAGGTGCTGGCGCTGGCCAACTACCCGAGCTACACGCCGGGTGACCGCCGCAACCTCAGCGGAGCGCAGCTGCGCAACCGGGCGCTGACCGATACCTTCGAGCCCGGCTCGACCATGAAGCCCTTCATCATCGGCGAGGCACTGCAGGCCGGACGCGTGTCGCCCTCGACGGTGATCGACACCGCACCCGGCCGCATGAGCGTCACCGGCAGCACCATCAGCGACGCCCACCCGCACGGCGCGCTCACCGTCGAGCAGGTGATCCAGAAATCGAGCAACGTCGGCACCGTGAAGATCTCCCAGCTGCTCTCCGAGCGGGAGATGTGGGAGACCTTCAGCGCCATCGGCCTGGGCCAGAAGCCGCAGATCGACTTCCCCGGCGCCGTCACCGGCCGGCTGCGTCCCTACAAGACCTGGCGGCCGATCGAGAAGGCGACCATGAGCTATGGCTACGGCCTGTCGGCCAGCCTGTTCCAGCTCGCGCGCGCCTACACCGTGTTCGCGCGCGACGGGGAGCTCATCCCGGTCAGCATCACCCGCGCGCAGCAGCCCGGCGCCGGCGTGCGCGTGTTCTCGCCCGAGGTCGCGCGCGATGTGCGCCACATGCTGCAGATGGCGGCGGGCCCCGGCGGCACCGGCCCCAAGGCGCAGACCATCGGCTACTCGGTCGGCGGCAAGTCCGGCACCGCGCACAAGCAGGAAGGCAAGGGCTACGCCGACAAGAAGTACCGTGCCTGGTTCGTCGGCCTGGCGCCGATCGACAAGCCGCGCATCGTGGTCGCGGTGATGGTCGACGAGCCGAACGCCGGCAAGTACTTCGGCGGCGAGGTCGCCGCACCGGTGTTCAGCGAGGTGGTGCAGAAGACGCTGCATGCGATGGGTGTTTCGCCCGATCTCGACGTCAAGCCGCAGATCGTGGCGCGCCACGAGGACGCCGTGGAGGAGAGCTTCTGATGCTCACCGCGTTGCGTTCACCCGCCGCCGCGGCCCGCTGGCTCCAGGAATGGACCACCGGCACGCTGCGCACCGACAGCCGCCTGGTGCAGCGCGGCGATGCCTTCATTGCCTGGCCCGGCCATGCCACCGATGGCCGCCGCTTCGTGAAGGCCGCGCTGGCCGCCGGTGCGGCGACCTGCCTGGTCGAGGCCGAGGGGGTGGACGCCCACGGCTTCGACGACGCACGCATCGGCGCGCTGCCCGGGCTCAAGGCCGCCACCGGGGCGATTGCCGACGCCTACTTCGGCCAGCCGTCGCAGCAGCTGCGGGTGGTGGCCACCACCGGCACCAACGGCAAGACCTCCACCGCGTGGTGGACCGCGCAGGCGCTGAGCCTGCTGGGCCGGCGCTGCGGCGTGGTCGGCACGCTCGGCATCGGCGAGCCGCCGCTGCCCGGCCGCGAGACGCACATCGACTTCACCGGCCTCACCACGCCCGACCCGGTCACGCTGCACGGCGGGCTGCGCCGCATGGCCGACGCCGGCTTCGAGGCCTGCGCGATCGAGGCCTCGTCGATCGGCATCGTCGAGCACCGGCTCGCGGCACTGCGCATCGAGGTGGCGCTGTTCACCAACTTCACCCGCGACCACCTCGACTACCACGGCAGCATGGACGCCTACTGGGCCGCCAAGCGCGTGCTGTTCGGCTGGCCCGGGCTGAAGGCCGCTGCGGTCAACCTCGACGATGCCCAGGGCGCCGAACTGGCACGCAGCCTGGCCGGCCACGTGCCCGAACTCTGGACCTATTCGCTCGAGCGCGACGACGTGCGGCTGCGCGCGCGCAACCTCGGCTATGTCGACGGCGGGCTCGCGTTCACGCTCTACGAGGGTGGCACTGCCCTGCCGGTGCGCAGCCGCCTGATCGGCGACTACAACGCCGCCAACCTGCTGGCCGTGATCGGCGGCCTGCGCGCGCTGGGCGTACCGCTGGCCGACGCGGTGCGCGTGGTGCCGCAGCTCACGCCGGTGCCGGGCCGCATGCAGAAGGTGGACGGCGACGCGGGCGTCGCCCCGCAGCCGGAGGTGGTGGTCGACTACGCGCACACCCCCGACGCGCTGGAGAAGGCGCTCGGTGCGCTGCGTCCGCTGGCCGCGGCGCGCGGCGGCCGGTTGCTGTGCGTGTTCGGCTGCGGCGGCAACCGCGACGCCAGCAAGCGCCCGCTGATG
>NZ_AZND01000046.1:0-20912 GCF_000576205.1 Methylibium sp. T29
CCTTCGCCGAGCCGCTGCTGGCCGGCGAGCGCTTCGACACCGGCGAGGACGCGCTGGCGCACGCCGACGGCGTGGCGGCCATCCTGCAGGCCATCGGCGCGGCGCCCACGATGCGGGCCGCGGCCTACCTGGTCTACGCCGGCGACTACCTCGCCAAGCCCGAGGAGGTGATCGCCAAGGCCTATGGCGACAGCTATGCGAGCCTGGTCGCGCACACCCGCAAGCTCGTGCAGGTGCAGCGCAGCGCGCGCGAGGCGCTCGGCGACGCGGCGCTCGACGCCGCGCAGCAGGCCGCGCAGGTGGAGCGCGTGCGCAGATGCTGCTGGCGTTCTCGCGCGACCTGCGCGTGGTGCTGCTGCGCCTGGCCTCGCGGCTGCAGACGCTGCGCTACTACGCGGCCAGCAGGCAGGCGTGCCCGCAGGCACTGGCGCGCGAGTCGATGCAGGTGTTCGCGCCGCTGGCCAGCCGGCTCGGCATCTGGCAGATCAAGTGGGAGATCGAGGACCTGGCGTTCCGCTTCCAGCAGCCCGACGAGTACCGGCGCATCGCCAGGCTGCTCGACGAGAAGCGCGTCGAGCGTGAGCAGGTGGTGGAGGCCGCGCGTGCCCGTCTCGTGACGGTGCTGGCCGAGGTCGGCGTGCGCGCCGAGGTGCAGGGGCGGCCGAAGCACCTGTACAGCATCTGGAAGAAGATGCGCGGCAAGCACCTGGACTTCGAGCGCGTGCTCGACGTGCGGGCGCTGCGCGTGATCGTCGACGACGTGCCGGCCTGCTACGCCACGCTCGGCCGGGTGCACGAGCTCTGGCGCTCCCTGCCCGAGGAGTTCGACGACTACATCGCCCGCCCCAAGGCCAACGGCTACCAGTCGCTGCACACGGTGGTGCTGGACGAGCAGGACCGCCCGATCGAGATCCAGATCCGCACGACCGCGATGCACGAGCACGCCGAGAGCGGCATCGCCGCCCACTGGGCCTACAAGGAAGCCGGTGCCCGCGGCTACGCCGGCGTCAGCGCCGGCGGCGACTTCGAGGAGCAGGTGGCTCAGGCCCGCAAGGCCGTGCTGCGCCAGTTGCTGGCCTGGGAGCGCGAGCTGGTCGAGCCGGGTGGCGACGGTGCGGTCGGAGCCGGGCAGGGCCTGTTCGACGACCGCATCTATGTGTTCACACCGC
This sequence comes from Methylibium sp. T29, assembly GCF_000576205.1. Classification (NCBI taxonomy): domain Bacteria; kingdom Pseudomonadati; phylum Pseudomonadota; class Betaproteobacteria; order Burkholderiales; family Sphaerotilaceae; genus Methylibium; species Methylibium sp. T29. The sequence goes on from NZ_AZND01000046.1 coordinate 1,170, forward strand.
AGGCCGCCATCATCGAGCTGCCGTCCGGCGCGACGGCGATCGATTTCGCCTACACGCTGCACACCGACCTGGGCCACCGCTGCCGCGGCGCGCGTGTCGACGGCGCGATGGTCACGCTGAACACGCCGCTGCAGAGTGGCCAGACGGTGGAGATCGTGGCGGTGAAGGAGGGCGGGCCGTCGCTCGACTGGCTCAACGGCGAGCTCGGCTACCTGCGCAGCTCGCGCGCCAAGACCAAGGTGCGTGCCTGGTTCAACGCGCTGACCCAGCAGCACACCATCGCAAGGGGCCGCGAGGCGGTGGAGAAGCTGCTGCAGCGGGAGGGCCGCACGGCGATCAAGCTCGACGAGCTGGCCTCGCAGCTGGGCTTCCGCAACGCCGAGGCGCTGTTCGAGGTGGTGGGCAAGGACGAGTACTCGCTGCGCAACATCGAGACGCTGCTGCGCCCGCCCGAGCCGCTGCCCGACCCCGACGAGGCACTGGCCCAGCGCTTGCGCCGCGGGCCGAGCAGCGACGCCACGCCCAAGGGTGGCGTGCTGGTGGTCGGCGTGGAATCGCTGCTCACCACGCTGGCGCGTTGCTGCCGTCCGGCACCCCCCGACGCGATCGGCGGCTACGTGACGCGTGGCAAGGGCGTGGCGATCCACCGCACGGGCTGCTCCAATTTCCGGCAGATGGCCGGCCGCTCACCAGAGCGGGTGATCAGCGTGGCCTGGGGTCGGCCGCGCGGTGATGCACCGGCGGTGTACCCGGTCGACGTGGCCGTGGAGGCAGCGGACCGGCAGGGCCTGCTGCGCGACATCTCCGAGCTGTTCGCGAAGGAGAAGATGAACGTGGTGGGCGTGCACACGCAGTCGCTCAAGGGCACGGCGTGGATGACCTTCACGGTGGAGATCTCCGATTCCGCGCGGCTGCAGGCCGTGCTGGGCTCGGTGTGCCAGGTGAGCGGCGTGCGCAGCGCGCGCCGTCGCTAGCGTGCGGCCCGGTTGCCGGGCGTCAGTCCTTTCGGGCCATGCTAGACTCCCGGCTCCTCAGGCGCGTAGCTCAGCTGGTTAGAGCACCACCTTGACATGGTGGGGGTCGTTGGTTCGAGTCCAATCGCGCCTACCAAATTCGGTAGAGAGAACAAGCACCTGGCGGAGACGCCAGGTGCTTTTCTTATGCCGGTACGGAAAAGTACGGCAAGTCAACTTGCCGGCGGACGCGCTCGAGACTTGGGCTTCAAGAAGCTTGGCTTCATGCCGCGTGCAGCCCGCCGGTCAACAGGATCTCGCCCTGGCCAGCGAGGGCGTGCAGCGATACCTGTGGCAAAGCGCCTTCGGCGCGATGTTGATCGAAGTGCGAGACGGTGTATTCGAGATCCTCAGGGCCGGCATGCGCGCTTCGGCGAATTCGGCACTCGGCGCTTGACGGCTCACGGCCGACGCCTCTCCCGCTCGAGCACATTGGTCCACAGCCGCTGCAGGTTGTCGAGGCCGCCGGCGGTGGAACTCCACAGCGTGGCGTCACCGATCAGCAAGGTGCCGGCGAACACATCTCGGTGCGACTGAAGCAAAGCGTCGAAAAGGAGGCCCCGCTCCTGGACGAACGGATGCGGCGGGGCCGCCGGATCGATGCGCTGGCGCGCGAGCACCTCGAGCTTGTGAACGGCGTCCGCGCGGCGCTCGAGGTGCGGGAGATGGGCATGCAGGTTGAGCGATCCGATGCCTTCGAGCAGGTGCAGGCGATCGAGCTCTCGCGCCGCTTCGATGGGCGCAGGCCGTCCGTCCGCTTCGACCGCAGGGCGCAGCCCGAACCGGTTCTCCACCGGAACCCCCAGTCCCGCCAGCAGAGAACGCGCAAAGCCTCCGAAGCGCTGCTGCGGTGGAATCGTCCTGTCGCCGTGGTGCGTGAATTCCGCCAGCTGCAGCGCCATGCGCTCGTCGTTCGGCAGATCGGGCACGACCCCGATGTCGTGGTGCGGGCAGACGAACAGCAGGTGGTCGGGGTCGGCCAGGAAGCGCTGCACGGCGGTGACCTCTTGCGCGCTGGCCGTCTGTGCGGTGCGCAAGGAGTCGAAGCTGATCACGATCACCGTGTCGGCTGAGCCGAGCAGATCGTCGTCGAGCGGCCGTTGCGCGCCGTCGTCCCCACCGCGCTCGGCCTCCGCCACCGTGCTGCCGCACCGCGCCCTCGCCAGCTCGACGAAGGCCACGAAGTTCTGCCGCTGGATGAAGTCGAGGAAGCCACCGATGCCCTGGTCGAAACGTTGCGGATCGGACAGCGCCTCGTACCTCGGATAGAGCATCCGGCGGCTCTCGAACAGGGCGGGGAAGCGGTTGTCGATGACCGCCAGCGGAGCGCCGGTTTCTTGTGGCCTGCTCCAGGCGAAGTACAGCAGGACCTTGCGTCCGACAGCGCTGCTACCTGCCATTGCCGGTTCCTTCTCGTGGTGCGGCCGGGCCGGCCGCGCCACGGAACTTAGCTGCTCTTCTGCGTCTTGTCACGGCCTGGCGACCCCATCGCATCGCGCGCCGATGCCAGGTGTCTTCTCCTTGGCAGTCGGACCGGACATCCGTCCGCTATTGCTGCTTGGCACCCTCCGTCAGACGCCGACCCAGCCCGACGGCGTATGGGGCCGCACGGGCCGCGAGCATCGGGTCGCCGGACGGCTCCACGCCCTTCGGCAGCACCATCGGGTTGTAGGTGATCGTCAGGCACTCGCCACCGCTGTCTTCCGCCACGGAGGTGATCTTCAGCAGGCCCAGATTCACCTTCTTGCGGCCTTCCGGCAGCGGCACGGTGGCGCTGTCGATCTTGTCGTCGGCCTGGGCCAGTTCCAGGTTGAAGTTGAACGCGACCTTGCCGTCCTTCACGCGTTGGCGCAGGTCGTCGAACAGGAAGGCCGGCCCCTTGGCCTTGGCTTCCTCGTCCGTCAGGCCCTGGAGCCCGCCGACAGGTTCGAAGATCCATTTTCCGAACTGCCGGGTTCCGCTGGCGTTGACGAAGCCGAAGGCGTGCACGCCCCAGTAGTTGACCGTGCCGAAACTGGCCGGCACCGGCTGAGACGCAAAGTACTTGCCCTGCAGCAGCACTTCGGGGTTGGCGTCGGCGAAGGCCTTGACCTTGGCAGCGTCCGGCGTCTTGGTGACCGGGTCGGGTTGCAGCGAAGCCAGGCGGCCGAAGAACTGCTGCGGCGACGACGCACCGAACACCGGTGCCGAGATGTTGCCCATCTGCCACTGCTCACCGTTGGGCAGGTTGAACTGCAGGGCCAGGTTGCGCTGGGACTTGGCGTTGTCCGGCGCCTTCGGGTTGGCGCCGCCTACCGAGAAGCGCGCCACCACCGGCACCGGGTTGCCGCTGAAGGCCGAGGCCGTGGACAGCGCACGTGCCTCCGCCGAACCGACGAACTCGCCCGTCGCGCAGATGCCTTTCGCACCCGAACGGCGAAAGCCTTCGAACTTGCCGAAGGTGGACTCGAACTGGTTCAGGAAGGTGTTCGGGTCGACCGGCGCGGCTGCGGGCGATTGCGCGAAGGCAGTCGCGGCCAACAAGGCGGAGGCAGTGGCCACCGCGGAGGGAACCAGCTTCGTCATGGATGTAACTCCTGAGGCGAGAGAAGTAGGGTGGGGAAGTCGCGTGCCGGCAACCCGCATCGGGCCTTTGGCAACGCTTGAATGCGTTGTCGTTTCCGGAGGACCAAACTTACAGTGCGCCCGCCAAGTCGCGGATCGCACCTCAGATCGCGCGCTGGCCGACGCGCAAGGACAACGCGTCCGCGCTCTCCTTGCGCTCGCTGTAGCGGTCCACGAGGTAGGGCGCCACGTCGCGCGTCAGCAGCGTGAACTTCATCAGCTCCTCCATCACGTCGACCACGCGCTCGTAGTAGGCCGACGGCCTCATCCGGCCCGCGTCGTCGAACTCGAGGTAGGCCTTCGCGACCGAGGACTGGTTGGGGATCGTGATCATGCGCATCCAGCGCCCGAGCACGCGCAGCTGGTTCACCGCATTGAAGGACTGCGAGCCGCCGGACACCTGCATCACTGCGAGGGTCTTGCCCTGCGTGGGGCGCACCGCGCCCACGCTCAATGGGATCCAGTCGATCTGCGCCTTCATGATCGCTGTCATGGCGCCATGGCGTTCGGGGGAGACCCACACCATGCCTTCGGCCCACGCGGCAGCCTCGCGCAGCTCCTGGACCTTGGGGTGGCTCTCCGGTGCACCGTCGGGCAGCGGCAGGCCGGCGGGATCGAACACCCGCACGTCAGCGCCCATGGCGATCAGCAGGCGCGCGGCTTCCAGCACGAGCAGCCGGCTGTACGAGCGCTCGCGCAGCGAGCCGTAGAGGAGCAGGAAACGCGGCGCGTGGCTCGACGTGCCGGCGCCGTTCAGGCGCGCGCCGGTGGGCGTGTCGAAGAGCGTTGCGTCGATGTAGGGCAGGCTCAGGTCGGGGAGTGCGGGGTTCGTCGTCATGGTTTCAGTCCTGCCTCGTACCAGCCCTTGCTGGCGTTCACCCAGCGCACCACCAGCAGCATCACCGGCACCTCGATCAGCACGCCCACCACGGTGGCCAGCGCCGCGCCGGATTCGAAACCGAACAGGCTGATCGCCGCCGCCACGGCGAGCTCGAAGAAGTTGCTGGCGCCGATCAGCGCCGACGGGCAGGCAACGGCATGAGTTTCGCCGAGACGCCGGTTCAGCCCATAGGCGAGGCCGGCGTTGAAGAAGACCTGCAGCAGGATCGGCACCGCCAGCATTGCGATCACCAGCGGCTGCTGGAGAATCGCCCGGCCCTGGAAGGCGAACAACAGCACCAGGGTCGCGAGCAATGCGGTGATCGACCACGGGCCGATGCGGGTCAGCAGGCACTCCAGCGCGCCCGAACCGCGCCGCAGCAGCGAGCGGCGCCACAGCTGCGCCAGCACGACCGGGATCACGATGTAGAGCACGACCGACGTGACCAGCGTGTCCCACGGCACGCTGATGGCCGACATGCCCAGCAGCAGCGCCACCAGCGGCGCGAAGGCGAACACCATGATGGCGTCGTTCAGTGCCACCTGCGACAGCGTGAAGAGCGCATGCCCGCCGGTCAGTCGGCTCCACACGAACACCATCGCCGTGCAGGGCGCGGCGGCCAGCAGGATCAGGCCTGCCACGTAGCTGTCCAGCTGATCGGCGGGCAGGTAGGGCGCGAACACATGGCGGATGAAGATCCACCCGAGCAGCGCCATCGAGAACGGCTTGACGGCCCAGTTGACGAACAGCGTGACGCCGATGCCGCGCCAATGCTGCTTGACCTCGGCCAGTGCGCCGAAGTCCACCTTCAGCAGCATCGGGATGATCATCACCCAGATCAGCAGGCCCACCGGCAGGTTGACCTGCGCGACTTCCATGCGCCCGATGGCCTGGAACGGCCCCGGCAGCCACTGCCCGAGTGCGATGCCGACCACGATGCAGAGGAAGACCCAGACGCTGAGATAGCGCTCGAAGAGACTCATCGGTGCGGCGGCCGCCGGCGCCGGAGCCGGCAGGGTGACGGTGGACATGGATCAGCGCGTGCCGATGGCCCGGATCTCGCGCTGGATCGCCAGCCGGTCCAGCGACGCCATCGGCAGCGTCAGCATCAGGTCGATGCGCCGCTTGAGGATGACCGCGGTGTCCCAGAAGGCGCGCGCCTTCTCTTCATCGCTTCCCTGCACCGCCGAAGGATCCGGCACGCCCCAATGGCCCGTCATCGGCTGGCCGGGCCAGACGGGACAGACCTCGCCGGCGGCGTTGTCGCAGACGGTGAACACGAAGTCCATCTCCGGCGCACCGGGCCGGCTGAACTCCGACCAGTCCTTGCTGCGATAGCCGTCCGCGGGGATGCCCATCCTGCCCAGCGTGAGCAGGGCGAACGGGTTCACGGCGCCGGCTGGCTGACTGCCGGCGGAGTAGGCCTTGAAGCGTCGGTCTCCGGCGTGGTTGAGCAGCCCTTCGGCCAGGATCGAGCGCGCGGAGTTGTGCGTGCAGACGAAGAGCACGTTGTGGGACTTGTCGGTCATGGTGGGGTCCGGTTCGGAAGAGCGGGTTTGAGCGCTCAGCAGGTCGTGCAGCCGGCGGCCGGTACGAGCTCGCAGGGTTGGCCCTGGCAGCAGTGGGCGGTCAGGTAGGAGAGCAGGGTGTTCATGTGGGCCAGTTCGGGCCGGTAGATCAGATGGCGGCCGTCCCGCTGCTGCGAGACCAGGCCCGACACCAGCAGTCCCTTCAGGTGAAAGGACAGCGTGGAGGCCGGCACGTCGAGCGTGGCCGACAGGGCCCCCGGCGTCATGCCCTGGGGCCCCGCACCCACGAGGGCCCGGAAGACGCGCAGGCGCATCGGCTGGGCCAGCGCGGCGAGTGACGCGACGGCGGAGTTTTCGTTCATTCATCGGCCTTTCGGGCGCGGGCGTGCTCGAGGAGCATCCAGAGGAGGCATCCAACAATTCGATGATTATGGAATTGTTGGATGACAGCTTCGTGACGGCGCAACGGCACGCCAGGGCGTCGCTGGGGAAGCGAAGGCGGCAAGGAGGCCGCCGGCTGCGATGGAGCCAGGATGCCGGCGGTCCGGACCCGGTGCCGTGGGCACCGGCGGCGGCGCGCTGGGGCGGCTACTCGAGCATCAGGTAGACGCCGAAGCAGGCGACGGCTGCAGACATCAGCCACTCGACAACCCGGCGCAGGCGCACGGGACGATGCAGCGGCAGAGACAGGGGCAGCGGCGCAGTGGCGTCGGTTGTCGTGGTCTTCATCGGCATAGCCTGTCTGGGGAGCGGAGGACGTGCGGGAGCACGCTCCCGGTCGCCGGCGAAACGCAGGGCTGCGACTCGCCTGTGGCGCAGGCTACGTTCCGATTCTTAAGCCTTCGTGAAGCGGGTCGGTGTTGCGCCTGGCCGCGCCACAGGTGTTGCATCGGCTCGCCCGGTGCGACACGCGCCGAGCCATGGCCGGGTCGCCCCGCAAGGCCGTCGCGGCCCGCCGGGCCTTTGTTTTCGCGGGTTCCGGTGGCATCACCGCGCGGCGGGCACGCGCCGTAGCGGCACGGCACGGGCATTGCAATGTGAGAGTGGGGCGGTGTCGCGACGCGCGAGCGTGCGACGGTCCGCCGCAGGAGACAAACCCCAACATAGGTTCCCCCATGAAGATTCGAATCACCACCCTGGCCGTTCTGACGAGCGGCCTCCTGTTGTGCGGTGCCTCGGGCCAGGCGCTCGAGAAGGCGCCTGTGCTGTCGCTCGACGCGGCGCAGAAGGCTGCTGCAGCCTGCCGGGCGCTGGCCGTGCAGAAGAACTGGCGCATGGCGATCGCGATTGCCGATGCCGGCGCCAACACCGTCCTGTTCGAGCGCATGGACCGCAGCTTCCTCGGCAGCTCCGACATCGCGGTGCGCAAGGCAAAGACCTCGGCCAACTTCCCGTTCCCGACCAGCACCGCAGCCGAACTGAGCCACGGCAAGGACGGCAAGCCGGGCGTGGTGCCCGGCTTCGCCTGGACGCCCGGTGTGGTGACCTACGGTGGCGGCCTGCCGATCATGGCCGGCGGTGCGCACATCGGCGGCATCGGCGCCAGCGGCGGCTCGCCCGAGGAGGACGAGCAGTGCGCGAAGGCCGGGCTCGACGCGATCAGGGACCTGCTGAAGTGAGGTGCGCCTGATCGAGCGGTGGCGGGGCGGTGCGATGCCGCCCCGTCCTGTTTACCAGGGCACGTAGTCCGCGTCGGCCGCCTTGCGGTCGGCGGCCTTCACGCGCACCGACTCGGCCCGCAGGAAGGCGATGATCACGCGGATCTCGCCGTCGCTCAGCGCACCGCCGAAGCCGCCCATCTGCGTGTTGGGCCGGCCGTTCTTGATGATGCCAAACATGTAGTCGTCGCTGTTCGCGCCGCCCGGGCCCCAGGCCCCCTTGATGAGCTGCGGCCCCTTGCCGCCCTTGCCGCGAGAGTTGTGGCAGAGCTGGCAGTTGCGGCCGAACAGCTCGCTGCCCTGGCGTTCGAGGTCGGCGGCACCGAGTTCGGCGGGGGCCGTCGTGGCCGCGGGTGTCCCGGCGGCCGGGGCCGAAGCGCCCGGGCCGCCGGGGCCGAAGGCGAGCGCAGCGCAGGGCAGCACGGTGAAGAGCAGGGCGGCGAGCGGGCGCCGCAACGAAGGAAGACGCATGGTGGGCAGGAAGGTCGGAAACACGGTCATGGGGAGGCGGGTCGGGGTCAGGGCGGCGTGATCTTCGGCAGGTCGTGGCCCTGTGCGATCGCGTCGAAGCGACCCTCTCCGCGGAGGGCTTCCACGGCGGCCGCGATGTCGCGCGTCAGCGCTTCGTCGACGCGTCGCGTCGCGACGGTCAGTCCGGTCACCAGGTCGGCGTCGCCCAAGGATTCGGTGCCGCGCACGTAGCCCTTCGCGGCGTCGTCGGCCAGCCAGGGCGACCAGATCAGCGCCACGTCGATCTCGCCGGACTTCAGCCGGCCAGCAGGGCCGCGCTGCCGGGGAAGGGCGCGCGCGGCAGGTTCATGCGGTGCAGGTAGAGGTCGGCCGGCGTGGCCGAGACCGCGCCGATCTTGCGCGCACGGCGCAGGCTGGCGGTGGTCGGCACCGGACGGCCCGGCGCTGCCACCGCGACGTAGCCGAGCAGCAGGTAGGGGCCCGACTGGGTGAGCTTGCGCTCGGCCAGCTCGCCGGCCATGTCGGGGCCCTGGGGAATGCCGAGGTAGGCGTCGCACTGGCCGGCGGCGAGCGTCTGGCGCAGCGCCTTGCCGATGCCGCCGCGGTTCGGCACCTGCACCCACACCAGCCGCAGCGGGCGGTTCAGCTGCTTCGCCAGCGCCTGGGCCACCTCGACGTCGATGCCTCGCTCGGGCGTGGCCTCGGCGGCGAACGGCGGGTCGTCCTGGTCGACGCAGATCTTGAGCGCGGCGGTCGCGGGCGCATCGGCGGCGCCGGCGATGCCGGCCACGGCCATCAGCGCGGCGAGCGCAAGAGGTCGGATAGAGGTTGTCATGATCGATGCGGCCGGCGGGACGCGGCAGCCGCCGCGCCCCGCCGTGGGCTCAGTCGGACAGGCCGAACACCATCATCCCGCCACCGCGGTTGTTGCGCTTGAACAGCTCGTCGTAGACCAGCGGCCAGAGGCTGCCGCCGCCGGGACCGTAGACGATCGCGACGTACTGCTTGCCATCGGCCGTGAAGGTGGTCGGGTTGCCGTGGATGCCGGAGCCGACATTGAAGCGCCACAGCTCCTCGCCGGTGTCGTCCTTCAGCGCGCTGAAGTAGCCTTCTGCATCACCCGAGAACACCAGCTTGCCCGCGGTGGCAAGCAGGCCGCTCGTGGCCGGCGTGCTCTGCGGACGCGTCCAGACCTGTTCGCCGGTGGTGGCGTTGAAGGCCTTCACGCCGCCCGTGTAGGGATTGGCCTTCAGCACCTTCGACGACAGGAACCACTCGCCCTTCTTCCACTCGGACTTCTTCGCCTGCACGTCCATCGAGCTGTCGATGAAGGGCACGTAGATCAGCTTGGTCCGCAGGCTGTAGGCGGCCGGGTGCCATTCCTTGCCGCCGTCGAGGATGGGAGCGATGTCGGTCGCGATGCGGTCGTAGCCGGGCACCTTGTCGGGGTTCACGATCGGGCGGCAGTTGTCGCCGAAACCGGTGACCCAGTTCACCCGCGCGATCGGCACGACCCAGTTGCACTTGCCGTTGGTGCGGTCGATCGAGTACAGGTGGCCGTTGCGGTCGCCGTGCAGCCAGACCTTGCGACCCTTGTCGTCGTCGACGAGGATCATCTCGTTGTTGCCGTCGTAGTCCCAGGCGTCGTTCGGCGTGTACTGGAAGTGGTACTTGATCTTGCCGGTGTCGGCGTCGAGCGCGACCGTCGAATTGGTGTACAGGTTGTCGCCCTTGCGCACGCTCGGGTCGAAGTCCGGCGCTGGATTGCCCACGCCCCACAGCACGGTGTTGGTCTTCGCGTCGTAGGTGCCGGTGAGCCAGGCCGAGCCGCCGCCGGTCTTCCACGAGTCGTTGGCCCAGGTCTTGGCCTGCGGGTGATCGGCGCTGGTGGGGCGCGTCTTGAACTCCCAGATCGTGTTGCCGGTGGCCGGATCGAGTGCGGTGATGCGGCCGACGTTGGCGCCGACGTCGCCGCCGGAGTTGCCGACGATCACCATGCCCTTGGCGACCAGCGGCATCGAGGTGTAGATCTCGCCGGTCTGGTAGTCGCCCATCTTGCGTTCCCACACCACCTGGCCGGTGGTGTTGTTCAGCGCGACGACGTGCGTGTCCAGGGTGGCCATGAAGACCATGTCCTTGTAGACGGCCACGCCGCGGTTCACCGCGTCACAGCACAGCTTCGGGCCCAGGTCGCCGGGCAGTGAGCGCTCGTACTTCCACAGCATCTTGCCGGTCACGCCGTCGAGCGAGAACACCTTGTTCTGGCTCGCCGTCACGTAGATGCGGCCGTTGACCACGGTGGTCTGGCTGTCCTGCGCCTCGTTGACGCCGAACGACAGGTTCCACTTGGGCACCAGCTTCTTCACGTTGTCGGTGGTGATCTGCGTGAGGGCGCTGAAGCGCGTGTTCTGGTAGTCCTTGCCGTAGTGCAGCCAGTTGTTGGCGTCCTTGTCGGCGTTGAGCAGCATGTCGTTGCTGACATAGTTCGGGCGCCACTTGAAGGTGGCCTCGAGAACGTTGACGCCCAGCGGCGGCTCGGCGTCCTGCGCCTGGCCGATCGAGGTGAGGGCGAGCAAGCCGAGGCAGGCGGCGAGAGGGCGCAGCCCTGCCGTGCGGGAGAGGTTGAAGCGGATCATCGTTGAGTCTCCTGGTCGCGTACGCGTAGGGGTCGGTACGTCGTGTTGTTCGCCAAAAAACGGCCCGGGTTCCCACAACGCCGGAGCGGTGCGTGAACGCGGGCCTCAAGACACTGACGAAAGTGTTCTTTGGAAGATCAGAAGTTGTGGTTGATGCCGACGTTGATGAACGTCGTCTTCGCGTCCGGCTTGAAGCTGCCGTCGGCCACGATGCTGGTCTTCAGGGCGGCGGCACCGGTGGCGCCGGCGTCGGCGTCCACGAACGCGGCCTGCGCGTAGATCGTGGTGCGCTTGGAGATGAAGTAGTCGTTGCTCAGCACGAGGTTCTTCGTGTGGTTGGACTTGTTCTCCTTGTCCTTGTTGTCGTAGTAGGCGACGGTGGCGTTGTTCATCGGGTGCCACTTCCAGTCCACGCCGACGCCCAGGCCGTTGACCTTGGAGCTGGTGGTGCCGTCGGCGTTGTTGTTCTCGCCGCGCAGGAAGTTCGCCTTGAACGTGAAGTCGCCGAACGGCACGGCGGCGCCGACGCCGGTGTGCTTGACCACCTTCTCGCCGGTGATCTGGTCCTTCATGAACTCGTGCGAGAACGACAGCGTCACCGGGCCGCTGTAGCTCAGGCCCACGGCGAGGATGGAGTTGTTCGACGTGCTGCCGGCCTGCTCGCCCAGCGAATACAGCACGCCGGCCGTCACCGGACCGAAGGTGTTGCGGTAGTGGATCGAGTTCTTGAAGAAGATGCCGACGTCGTTGTTGCTGTTGACGCTGCCCGCACCGGCGATCGGCTCGAGCTGGTTGTAGGCCCAGGCGTAGAGGTTGGAGAACTGCTCCTTGAACGCGCGCGGCTCGGTGCCGATGTGCGCCAGCAGCGCGGGGCCGTACTGGCGGCCCAGGATCAGCGTGCCCCAGTCGCCGGACAGGCCGACGTTGGCCTGACGACGGAAGAGCACCGTGCCGACGGCGGGCGTGCCGTTGTCGCCGGTGCCGTGCAGGCCGCCGGTGTCGGTGTCGAAGTGCGACTCGAGGTTGAAGAAGGCCTTCAGACCGCCGCCCAGATCCTCGGTGCCCTTGAGGCCCCACACGCTCTGGCGCAGGCCGCTGGTCTCGAGCCGCGTGAGGCGGCCGCCCGCGGCGGACTTCGATTGGGTCAGGACGCCAGCGTCGATGATGCCGAAGATCTGGACCGACGAGGCGTCGGCGGCTGCGGCTGCGCCGGAGGCCAGCGCGAGGACTGTTGCAGTGGCGGCGAGACGCCGTTGCTTTGCCGAGATGCCGGTGGCTTTCTTGTCCATTGTGTCTCCTGGTTTTGTTAGGTAAGGGCAGTCCCCGCGTTGTGGATGGCGGGGCTCGCCTGTCGTGAACGGTCGACTTCCTGCCGTGTCGCCGTGCGGCCTCTTCTGCAGCATCCATGCCATGCGTCGCGACATCCCGCTTCACGAGGGCGTGCTCTCTTACGCAACGGGGAAAGCGGGGTGTGCGCGGTGTTTCGATGGCGCATCTGCCGCATCACAGTTGTCGCTCGTGCGACAAGCGTCGAAGTCCTGCGTCCGAGTGAAAGCGGTGTGCCGCATGTGCGCCCGACGTGCCGTCGGGACACGCATCGGCAGGCGTCTTTCCAGGGTTTGTATGTGTCACTGCAGCGACAGTTGATGCAGCACACCTGTCGCTGCGCACGGCGTCTTGCTGCGATGCGTCGAGCGCGGTCGCCGCCGCGCGGCGAGCATGCGGAACGGGCGGTCGGCGCGGCGGCGGCAACAGATGTCGCGTGTCCGGGCACGTGCGTGCGAAGCGTCCTGCCCGTCGCGGGCAGGTCCGGTGACGAGGGGCGGACGACGCCAGCGCCTATATCGACCCGGAGGTCGATATAGGCGCAAGCTGGAATATTCGGGGCCCGCGGCCGGTGAATATCACTCCGGCTTCTGCGTGCCCAGGTATTTCAGATAAGCCACCAGTTCCCAGATTTCTTCCTTGGTGAATACATCGCCCCAGGGCGGCATCGGCGTGGCACTTCCACCACCGTCGGAAATCATCCGGAAGGCGTATTCGGGCAGCAGGTCCTGGCGGCCGACGAACAGCGGAGGCGCGTGGCCGTGGCAGAACGCCGCGCAGGTCGAGTCGAAGCGGCTCTTGCCGGCACTGATGCGCGCGGGATCGCTCAGGTCGATCGGCGGCGCATCGGCGGGGCTCGTGCCAGCGGCCGGATCGGGCGGCGGAGAACCGCCGGCCAGGGCCCCGGCGACCAGCAGCGCGGTCCCGGCGGCGAAGGTGAAGGTCAGGAGGAGGGGTCTCATGCAGAAGCTTCGATGTCGTGGTCGTGGAGCGGAATCGAGACGAGGGGTGGGCTGGAACCCGCCACCCACCCCTCGTGCCGGGCCGGGTCAGTTCACCTGCACGGCCACCAGTTCGGCCGGGAGGCCGGCTCCCCCGATCGGCGCGACGACGAACTGCTTGCCGCCGGCGGAGTAGGTCATCAGGTTGCCGAACACGCCGCCGGGCAGACGGACCTCGCCGACCAGCGCGCCGGTCTTCGCGTCATGCGCGTAGAGGAAGGGCTCGGGCTCCTCCTTCGTGGCCTGCGTGATCAGCGCGTTGCCGCGTGCCGACAGGCCGATGACGCTGTTGGTGCCCTCCGGTGCCAGGAACAGCACGTTCTCGGTCAGAGCGATGTGGCTCTGGCGCGGCACACCCACGCGGTCGAGCTTCAGGTCCTTCAGGGCCGGGTGATCGACCGGGCCGCGGCCGGCCGGGATGCGCCACAGGTGCTTGCCGGTGTTCATGTCGATCGCGGTGACGGTGCTGAACGGCGGCTTGAACAGCGGCAGCCCGTCCGGACCACCGACACCGGCCCAGGTGCCGGTGTAGTCGTACACGCCGGTCGTCCCCTTCTTCAGCTTGATGCCGAACGGGATCGTGAACGAGGGCACGTAGAGCACGTTGGACTTCGGGTTGTGCGCGGCGCCCACCCAGCTGGCACCGCCGAGCACGCCCGGCACTTCCAGCGTGCCGGCCTTGTCGAGCGTCGGCGGGAAGTAGAGCGGGCCGTAGTTGTAGCGCGCCAGGATCTTCTTCGCCTCCTCCTTCAGCTTGGGCGTCAGGTCGATCAGGTCGTCCTCGGTCACGCCCTGCTGCACGAAGGGCGCCGGCTTGCTGGGGAAGGGCTGCGTCGGCGACGACTTCTCGCCGGGCACGGTGGACTGCGGCACCGCCTTCTCCTCGATCGGCCAGATCGGCTTGCCGTTGACTCGGTCGAACGCGAACACGAAGCCCTGCTTGGTCACCTGCACCGCGGCCTTGATCTTGCGGCCGTCGACGGTGAGGTCCATCAGGTTCGGCGCGGCCGGCAGGTCGTAGTCCCAGATGCCGTGGTGCACGATCTGGTAGTACCACGCGATCTTGCCGGTCTTGGCGTTCAGCGCCACCAGCGACTCGCCGAACAGGCCGTCGCCCTTGCGCTGGCCGCCGTAGAAGTCGTTCGCCGGCGTCGACAGCGGCAGGTAGACCAGCCCCTGCTCGTCGTCGCAGCTCGCGCGCGTCCACATGTTCATGCCGCCGGTCGACTGCGCCGAGTCGCCTTCCCACGTCTCGTTGCCGGGCTCGCCCTTCTGCGGCGGCGCATGGAACACCCAGCTCTGCTTGCCGGTCATCAGGTCGAAGCCACGCACGTCGCCGGGCGGGTGGTTCTTCAGCGGGTCGCGGCCGATCGCGAAGGAGTCGAGGACGGCGAGGCTGGGGATCACCTGTCCGCCGCAGATGATCGGCGGCGTGGTCGGGCTCACCAGCGAGCGGTCGACCGGGCGGCGCAGGCCTTTGGTCAGATCGATGCGACCCTTGTCACCCCAGCTCTCGATCGGCTTGCCGGTCTTCGCGTTCAGTGCGACGAGGTAGGCGTCGGGCGTGCCGACGAAGAGCCGCCGGTCCTCGCCCTTTTCCCAGTAGGTCACGCCGCGGCTGATGAAGCCCAGGTTCGGCGGTGTGCCGTCGGCCCAACCGCCGCCGTCCCAGGTCCACAGCGTCTTGCCGGTGGCGCCGTCGAGCGCGGTCACGATGCCCAGCGGCGAACTGGAGTACAGCACGCCGTTGACCGCCAGCGGCGTGGACTGGTTGACCCAGGTGCGCAGCTCCGGGTTGTCGATCGGCAACTGGTTGCCGGGCAGTGGCACGCGCCAGGCCACCTTCATCGACTTCACGCTCTGCAGCGTGACGTTCACGCCCGGCTCGAAGCGGGATCCCGCCTTGTCGCCGTTGTACTCGCGCCAGTTGCCGGTCTCGGCGGCACTTGCAGCGATGCACGCAGCGGCCGTCGCCGTCAGCAGCGCCGTGGTTCTGATCGACATTGTCTTGCTCCTCGTTGTGGGACGACGCGTGGCGCCCGTCCCTTGTCTCCATATATTCGGCAGGCACGCGGCCGACCGGTCCGGCAGGCAATTTGCGGGATAGCGACAAACTGCCTGCGCGGCCTTGGGCTGCAGGACACATGCCATTTCGGCAGGGATTAATTCCCGACCCGACACGACCCGGGATAATTTCCCGCGCGATAAATGTCGGGACGAATTCCCGTATTCATGGCGCGAGCCACCGGATAGGGAAATGCAATAAATCGGTGGGGAGCTGCGATGGCGGGTTCGCGCCATCGCAGCTCACGCGCTCGCCCGGATGCCCAAGCGCGCAGTCGGCGGCGCCGTGGCTGCGACACGTGTCGCGCCGATCGTCGCGCCGCGACATCTGCAGCGTGACGCGGCCCGGAGCGCTTGCGATGCCTCTGCGGCGCGTGGCATGGAAACTGCCTTTGTGGTGCCCGGGGCTCCTGCGATACCGTGTGTCGGCGCACGAGAAGCACCTAAAAACCACCATGGAGACGATGAGATGAATCACTTTCCCAGCGGCAACAAGAAACAGCTGGCGGCACTCGCCGCGGCCCTGACCGTCGGCCTGTTCGCCGCGGCACCCGCGGGCGCTGCGGGCAGTGGCCCCGGCTTCGACGACCCCAACAACTGGCCCCAGTACCACCGCAGCTTCAACGCGTGGCGCTTCAGCCCGCTGGACCAGATCAACAAGTCCAACGTCAGCAAGCTCAAGGTGGCCTGGATCCACCAACCCGGCACCATCACCCACGGCCTGCAGGCCACGCCGATCGTGATCGACGGCGTCATGTACACCATCGCGCCGGACAACAACGTGTTCGCGCTCGACGCGGCCACCGGCAAGATCATCTGGCGCTACACCGCCAAGCTCGACCCGATCGTCAAGGAAGTGTTCTATGGCTCGGCCAGCCGCGGCGTCACCGTGGGCCGCGGCAAGGTGTTCATCGGCACGCTGGACGGCCGCTTCGTCGCGCTCGACCAGAAGACCGGCAAGGAGCTGTGGTCGACCCAGCTCAGCGACATGAAGAAGGACTACGGCGCGCTGTTCTCCTCGCCGCCGCAACTGGCCGGCGACACGCTGTTCGGTGGCACCACCGGCGGCGACCAGCCGATCATCGGCAAGATCTTCGCGGTCAACGCCGACACCGGCGCGCGCACCTGGACCTTCGAGGTGCCGAAGGACGACCCGAAGAGCTGGCCCGGCGACAGCCGCAAGGTCGGCGGCGGCTCGGCCTGGCTGCCGGGCACCTACGACCCGACGACCGACACCATCTACATCGGCACCAGCAACGCTGCGCCGGACTTCAACCACGACGACCGCAAGGGCGACAACCTCTACACCGCCACGCTGCTGGCGCTCGACCCCAAGACCGGCAAGGTCAAGTGGCACCGCCAGGAGGTCCCGATGGACACCTGGGACTTCGACGCGGCCTACGAGGCGCTGCTGGTGCCGGACGGCAAGGGCAAGAACGTGCTCGTTCACCTGAACAAGAACGGCTTCGTCTACGTCATGGACAAGGACACCGGCGCCATGCGCAATGCGTGGCAGTACACCGAGAACATGAACTGGGCCAAGGGCGTGGATCCCAAGACTGGCCTGCCGATCGACCCGGTGTATCCGGAGACCGACAAGCAGAAGCTGCACTGTCCCAACCTGCTGGGTGCGCGCAGCTGGAACCACGGCGCCTACAACCCGAACACCAAGCTCTGGTACTCGCACGGCATGGAGGTCTGCAACTTCGTGACCAGCGCCAAGCAGGGCCCGGTGCCCGGCATCGGCGGTCTGTCGCTCGGCCTGTCGGACATCAAGCTCACCGATCCCCCGGGCAAGAAGGCCGACGGCTGGCTCGCCGCCTTCGATCCGCTGACCGGCAAGCAGGCCTGGAAGGTGCGCTTCGACATGCCGCCGCTCAGCTCGGCACTGGCCACCGGCGGCGGCCTGGTGTTCACCGGCGACATGTACGGCAACCTGTTCGCCTTCGACGCCGACAATGGCAAGGAGCTGTGGAAGTTCGCGGCCGGCTCGGGCGCTCGCGGCGGCCCGATCAGCTACTCGGTCAAGGGCAAGCAGTACATTGCGATCCCGACCGGCCTGGGCTCGCACGCGCCGGGCTTCCTGACCGGAGCCTTCCCGCAGATCCGCAACCTGCCGGGTGGCGCTGCGCTGCTGGTGTTCGCCGTCGACTGATGCTCGACGCGTGATGTTCTGAACACGGCGCTCGCTGCGCCGTGACGGGGAGGACGGTTAGTGGCCGTCCTCCCCCTTGACCTTGTGAAACGAGAACGAAGGAAGTCTTTCCGATGAAGAGCCTGCTGAGCCCCCGCCTCGTGACCCTCGCCGCCGTGCTGGCGTGTGCCGTCGGTCCGGCGATCGGCACGCCGCCGCCCAAGCCCGCCGACGAGTCGGCGCCTGCCGGCGGTGCTGCCGCACCGAGTTTCGATCTGAACGACGTCGCGCGCATCGAGGCCGGCAAGAAGCGCTTCAACTCCACCTGCTCCGCCTACTGCCACGGTGCCGAGGGCGAGGGCGGCAAGACGCCGCCGTTCAAGGGCAACACGAAATTCGTGGCGGCCGATGCCTACAAGACCATCAGCGAAGGTCGCCGCGGTTCGGACATCATGCCGCCGTGGGGCAATGCCTTCACGCCAGAGCAGATCTGGGAGCTGGTGGCCTACATCCAGTTCCTGTCGAAGCAGCCGCCGTCGCAGTGAGGGGTGCTGGGTTCAGGTCTTGAAGTGGTCGAAGCGGGCGTAGATGTCGCGCTCCGGGCAGCCCCGTCCGTCGACCAGGCGCAAGCCCTCCGAGGCCTGGATGACGCCGATGCGCGTGACCGGCGTCTGGGCCGCCCAGGCGGCATCGACCACCGCCTGCCGGTCTCCGCGCCGGGCCGTGAACAGCAGTTCGTAATCGTCACCGCCGGCCAGCGCGAACTGGCGGCGCAGTGACGGCGGCAGCTGCGTCAGCAGCGCCGACTCCGGCAACGCGTCGACGTCCAGCGTGGCACCGACGGCCGAACTCTCGAGGATGTGGCCCAGATCGCCGATCAGGCCGTCGGACACGTCGACCGCGCTGGTCGCGATGCCGCGCAGCGCCAGGCCGAGCTCGACGCGCGGCGTCGGCATCTCCATGGCCATGCGCGCCGTCTCGAACACCTCGCCGTCGGCCTGCAGCGTGCCGCGGAACACCTCCAGCGCGATGCGTGCATGGCCGGGCTGGCCGCTGACGTAGAGGTCGTCGCCGGGCAGGGCGCCCGAGCGCAGCAAGGCTGCACCGACCGGCACCTCGCCGAACACCGTGATGCAGATGTTCAGCGGACCGGCGGTCGTGTCGCCGCCGATCAGCTCGCAGTCATGCTCGTCGGCCAGGCGGAACAGACCGGTCGCGAAATCGGCCAGGAAATCAGGGTCGGCGTTGGGCAGCGAGAGCGCGAGCGTGAAGGCCAGCGGACGCGCACCGCAGGCGGCCAGGTCGGACAGGTTCACCGCGAGCGCCTTGTGGCCCAGCCGCTCGGGTCTCACCGTCGACAGGAAGTGACGGCCCTCGACCAGCATGTCGCTGGAGATCGCCAGCGACATGCCGGGCTTCACGCGCAGCAGCGCGCAGTCGTCGCCGACGCCGAGCGCGGCACGCCGCGCAGGACGCTTGAAATAGCGGTCGATCAGCTCGAACTCACCGAGCGGCATGGTGTTTCTCCGCGGCGGTGCGTTCAGCCTGCGACGACACCCACACCCGCGGCGTGGGCCTGCTGGTCGGCGTGGTAGCTCGAGCGCACCATGGCGCCTACGGCGGCGTGGCTGAAGCCCATCGCGTAGGCCTCGGCCTCGAAGCGCTTGAAGGTCTCGGGCGTCACGTAGCGCCGCACCGGCAGGTGGTGCCCGCTGGGCGCCAGGTACTGCCCGATGGTGATCATGTCGATGTCGTGCGCACGCATGTCGCGCATGACCTGCAGGATCTCCTCGTCCGTCTCGCCCAGCCCGACCATGATCCCGCTCTTGGTCGGCACGCCCGGGGCGAAGGCCTTGAAGCGCTTGAGCAGGTCCAGGCTGAACTGGTAGTCCGAGCCGGGCCGCGCTTCCTTGTACAGGCGCGGGGCGGTCTCGAGGTTGTGGTTCATCACGTCCGGCGGGGCCGCCTTCAGGATCTCCAGCGCGCGGTCGGCGCGGCCGCGGAAGTCGGGCGTGAGGATCTCGATGCGGGTGGCCGGGGAGAGGGCCCGCACCTGGCGGATGCACTCGACGAAGTGGGCCGCGCCGCCGTCGCGCAGGTCGTCGCGGTCGACGCTGGTGATGACCACGTAGCTGAGCTTGAGCGCGGCGATGGTCTTGGCCAGGTTCTGCGGTTCGTCGGGGTCGAGCGGGTCGGGGCGGCCGTGGCCGACGTCGCAGAACGGGCAGCGCCGGGTGCACTTGTCGCCCATGATCATGAAGGTGGCGGTGCCCTTGCCGAAGCACTCGCCGATGTTGGGGCAGCTGGCCTCTTCGCAGACGGTGTGGAGCTTGTGCTCGCGCAGGATCTGCTTGATCTCGTAGAAGCGGGTGCTGGGGCTGCCGGCCTTGACGCGGATCCAGTCGGGCTTCTTCAGCGTCTCGGCCG
>NZ_AZND01000047.1:0-20750 GCF_000576205.1 Methylibium sp. T29
CGCAGCCACGGGCAGCCTGTTCGCGCTGGCGCCGCCGCTGCCATTCCTCATCGCGGGCGGGTTGACGGCTCTTGCGGCCGGCGCGGCGGCATGGGAGGGCGCCGCGCGCCGCACGCCATGACGCCAGCCGCACACCCCTTTCACGCATTGAACAGGAGTAGGACATGACCCAGGCAGCGCTTCACGTCGAACCCACTGCCGCCGCGTCCGTCGACCCGGTCTGCGGCATGACCGTGGATCCCGCCCGCGCGGCAGGCCGTGCCGAGCATGCGGGGCGAATCTACCTGTTCTGCTCGGCGCACTGCCTTGGCGAGTTCCAGCGCGATCCGGCGCGATACGCCGGCGTGACCGCAGGCAGTTCGGATTCGGTGCCTGCCACCCCCACACCGCCACTCGGTGCGGACATGCACGCGGCGGGCCGGCCGCTGCAGAGCGTGCTGCGGCGCGCCGAGTCGGGCCAGGCAAAGGACCCGGTGTGCGGCATGGTGGTCGACAAGGCGACGGCGCTGCGCACCGACCGTGCCGGGCGCAGCTACTACTTCTGCAGCGCCGGCTGCCAACGCACCTTCGAGTCGCCGGAAGCCGAACTGAAGTCGATGCGCACGCGCGTCACCATCGCGCTGACCGGCGTGCTGGCGCTGGCGATCATGCGCGCCGGCGCCTTCATCGCACTGGCCACCGGCGCAACGCTGCTGACCTGGGTACCGATTCCCGCGCTGCCCTGGTTCACCTGGGGCGTGTGGCTGTTCCTGCTCGTCACGCCGGTGCAGTTCATCGGTGGCTGGAGCTTCTACGTCGGCGCCTTCAATGCGCTGCGCAACCGCTCCATCAACATGGACCTGCTGATCGCCCTCGGCACTTCGGTCGCCTACTTCTACAGCGTCGCCGTACTGTTCTTCCCGTCGGTGCTGCCGGTGAAGGTGGAGGAACGCGACGTCTATTTCGAGGTCTCGGCGGTGATCATCGCCTTCGTGCTGCTGGGCAAGTACATGGAGGAGATCATCAAGAAGCATTCCTCCGCGGCGGTGCGCAAGCTGCTCGACCTCAAGCCCGCGACCGCCCACGTGCTGCGCGGGGGCGAGGAGGTCGAGATTCCGGCCGAGCAGGTTATGGTGGGCGAGACGCTGGTCGTGCGCCCGGGTGAGCGCATCGCGACCGACGGCGTGGTGCTCGAAGGCTCGTCGGCGGTCGACGAATCGATGCTAACCGGCGAGTCGATGCCGGTCGACAAGCAGCCTGGCGCAGCGGTGATCGGCGGCACGCTGAACCGTACGGGGAGCTTCCGCTTCCAGGCCTCGCGCATCGGCGCCGAGACGGCGCTGGCGCAGATCGTCAAGATGGTCGAGGACGCGCAGACCAGCAGCGCGCCGATCCAGCGCATCGCCGACCAGGTGACACGCTACTTCGTGCCGGCGGTGGTGGGCACGGCGATCCTGTCGTTCGCGCTATGGTGGCTCGCTGGCAACTTCCCGCAGGGCCTGCTCGCCTTCATCGCGGTGCTGATCATCGCCTGCCCCTGTGCGCTCGGCATCGCCACCCCGGCGGCGCTGATGGTGGGCGTGGGGCGTGGCGCGCAGGCCGGCATCCTGATCCGGGGCGGGGAGATCCTCGAAAAGGCCGAGCGGCTCACCACCGTCTCTTCGACAAGACCGGGACGCTGACCCGCGGCGAGCCGGCCCTGACCGATCTGAAGCCCTGTGGGCACTGCGACCACGACGAGGCACTGCGCCTGGCCGCCAGTCTGGAGGCCGGATCCGAGCATCCGCTGGCCGAGGCCATCCTGCGCGGCGCCCGGGAGCGCGGCATCGCGCCCTGCGCGGTGAAGGGGTTCGAGGCGGTACCGGGGCATGGCGTCCGCGGGCAGGTCGACGGGCGCAAGGTGCTGTTCGGCAACCGGCGGCTCATGGAGGGGGCCGGCGTCGACGTCGCGACGGTTGGCCCGGACATGGAGCGCTTCCAGGCGGACGGCAAGACGGCGATGCTGCTCGCCTGCGACGGCGAACTCGCCGCCGTGATCGCGGTTGCCGACACGATCAAGCCCGAGGCGCGCGAGGCCGTGCGCTCGCTGCGCGCCGAAGGCGTCGAGGTGGTGATGCTGACGGGCGACAACGCGCGTACGGCCGCGGCGATCGGCCGCGCGCTGGAGATCGACCGCGTGATCGCCGACGTGCTGCCCTCGGACAAGGCGCGCGTGATAAAGGAACTGCAGCAGGCCGGCAAGGTCGTCGCGATGGTTGGCGACGGCGTCAACGACGCCCCGGCGCTGGCGACCGCGGACATCGGCATCGCGATCGGGTCGGGCTCGGACGTCGCCAAGGAGACCGGCGGCATCATCCTCGTGCGCAGCGACGTGCGCGACGTGGTCACCGGCATCCGGCTGTCGCGGGCTACGATGCGCACGATCAAGCGCAATCTGTTCTGGGCCTTCGTCTACAACACGGTCGGTGTGCCGATCGCGGCCTTCGGGTTGCTCAACCCGATCATTGCCGCCGCGGCGATGGCACTGTCCTCGCTGTCGGTGATCGTCAACTCGGCGCTGCTGAAGCGGGCGCGCCTTCAATGACGACGGAGGTCACGATGAGATTCGTGAAGTGGCCCGAGTTCGCCAACCGCTGGATGTGGTTGTGCCCAGCGGCGGCGGTGCTGCTTGCAGCGTGCGTCCTGTGGTCGTTCGGGTGGTCGTGGTGGAGTGCGCTGTCGGCCGCAGTGCTGCTCGTGTGCCCGGCGCTGATCCTTTGGGGCGCCATTCAGGTGGTACTCGATGAACGGCATTCGCGACGGCGTCCTGGAGCGTAGATCGAAACTCTGGAGGAGCAAGGTTGATGGACCAGAAACAGACGTTCTCGTTGTGGTACGTGCTCGCCGCGCTGGTGGGCATGATCCTCGTGCAGGAGTTCTTCGCGACACGTCACACGCAGACACTCACCTATAGCGAGTTCAAGCAGGCGCTCGTGGCCGGCAAGCTTGATGACGTGGTCATCGCCGACGGCATCGCCACTGGAAAGCTGAAGGCCGAGGGACTCGAGCAGATCCTGCCGAAGGACAAGCTCGAGGCGCTCCAGCGCGCTGGTGGCGAGCACGGCTTCGCGACGGTGCTGGTCAACGACCCGGGGCTCGTGGCCCAGCTAGATGCCGCCAAGGTGCGCTACGGAAGCGTGCGCGAGAGCAAGTGGCTCGGCGCGCTGATTTCCTGGGTCGCGCCGGCGCTGGTGTTCTTCGGCATCTGGTGGTTCCTGATGAAGCGCATGGGCGGTGGCATGGGGCATGGCGGCATGCTGGAGATCGGCAAGAGCAAGGCCAAGGTCTACATGCAGACCGAAACCGGGGTCACCTTCAAGGACGTCGCGGGCATCGACGAGGCGCGCGAGGAACTGATGGAGGTGGTCGAGTTCCTCAAGAACCCGGACCGCTACAAGCGTCTGGGCGGCAAGATCCCCAAGGGGGTGCTGATCGTTGGCGCACCGGGCACGGGCAAGACCCTGCTTGCGAAGGCGGTGGCGGGCGAGGCCGGCGTGCCGTTCCTTTCGCTCAGCGGCTCCGAGTTCGTCGAGATGTTCGTCGGTGTCGGCGCGGCGCGGGTGCGCGACCTGTTCGAGCAGGCCGCGGCCAAGGCGCCCTGCATCGTCTTCATCGACGAGATCGACGCGCTGGGCAAGGCGCGTGGCGTCGGTGGCTTGTCGGGTGGCCACGAGGAACACGAGCAGACGCTGAATCAACTGCTTGCTGAGATGGACGGGTTCGACACGAACCGCGGCGTCATCATCCTGGCCGCCACGAACCGCCCCGAGGTTCTCGATCCCGCGCTCTTGCGGCCAGGGCGCTTCGATCGGCACATCGCGGTGGACCGTCCGGACCTGAACGGGCGGCGCCAAATCCTTCAGGTGCACGTCAAGAACGTCAAGCTGGCGCCGACTGTCGACCTCGCCGCACTCGCGGCGCGCACGCCCGGCTTCGCGGGTGCCGACCTCGCCAACCTGGTCAACGAGGCCACGCTGCGTGCGGCCAAGAGCGGCAAGGACGCGGTCGACATGCAGGACTTCGAGGAGGCGCTGGACCGCATCGTTGCCGGCCTCGAGAAGAAGAACCGGGTCATGAACCCGACCGAGCGCAAGTTCGTCGCCTACCACGAGGCGGGCCATGCGCTGGTGGCCGAGCACCGCAAGAACTCGGACCGGGTGACCAAGGTGTCGATCATCCCGCGGGGCATCGCGGCGCTCGGCTACACCCAGCAATCGCCGACGGAGGACCGCTATCTGATGCGACGCAGCGAACTGCTCGATCGGCTTGACGTGCTTCTCGGCGGCAGGGTTGCGGAGCAGCTGGTATTCGACGATGTGTCGACCGGCGCGGAGAACGACCTGCAGCGTGCCACCGACCTGGCGCGCCACATGGTCACGCACTATGGAATGAGCGACGCACTGGGTTTGGCGACCTACGACGCACGCCCCGCACCCTTGTACTTGAACGGTCCGACGCTGCCCGAGCCGCGGACCTACAGCGAACGCACGGCCGAAGCGATCGATGGCGAGGTGCGCCGACTGCTGGACGAGGCGCGCGAACGCGTTTCTCGGACGCTGAGCACGCATCGGGCGGCGCTGGAGTCGCTGGCCAGCCTCTTGCTGGAAAAGGAGGTTGTTGACCGGGCGATGCTGGACGGGCTGATGGCATCGAGTGCCGCTCCGGCCCAGCTCCGCGTGGCTGCCGTGGCGCAGTCACCGGCGGAAGGTGCGTCGTGAGGGCACGTCGAAGGCTGCTCCGACTGATCGCCGCTGCGGTCCCGCTCGCCGTGTCGGGCGTCCGGGCCCAACCGTCCGAGGGGCGCGAAATCCTCGACAAGGTCGAGAAGCTGCTGTGGGGCAACACCGTGCAGGGCGATTACGAGATGACGATCGCCACGCCGCGCTGGCAGCGCACGCTGGGCCTGCGGCTTTGGATGGACCGGCCCCGGCGGTCTTTCGTTCGCATCGTCTCGCCCGCCAAGGAGGCCGGCATCGGCTCGCTGCGCATCGGCACCGAGATGTGGAACTACCTGCCAACGTGGAGCGCATCGTCAAGATCCCGCCGTCGATGATGTTGCAGCCGTGGATGGGCTCGGACTTCACCAACGACGATCTGGTCAAGGAAAGCAGCATCCTCGAGGATTACACCCACAAGGTGATCGGCACGGTGCCGCTCGATGGTGAGACTGTCGTACAGATCGAGGCGGTGCCGAAGCCCGACTCGGCCGTGGTCTGGGGCCGCATCGTCTACTGGGTGCGGCGCGCCGACACGATGCCGCTCAAGCAGGAGTTCTTCAGCGAGCGCGGCGAGCGCGTGCGCGTGCTGACCTTCTCGGACGTGCGCAAGGTCGGTGGCCGGACCCTGCCGACGCGCTGGGACATGCGGCCCGACGCCAAGCCCGGCAACTCGACCACGGTCGTGCTGAAGGACGCCGTGTTCGACCGGCCGGTGGACGACGAGATCTTCAGCCAGCGCAACCTGCAAAAGCGATGAGCCCCGACCCCAGCGCGACTTTCCGCGCAACCTGGACCCGACGATGAACCACCACCTTCCCTGGGTAGCCGAGCGCGTGCGGCTGTTCCGCGACTCCGATGCCAACTTTGCTCGCTGGGCGCGAGGCTACGGCCCCATTGTGCACAACGATCAGACTCAACTGCGCGTGCACGAGCTCGCGCAGGTGCTCGTTGCCGGCGGCAAGGCGGCCGACACGGCGAGCGTCTACCGCATGCTGTGGGCGGCGGACCGTCTCGCCGCGGCCGGCATGTGGCTGAGCGTGCACATGACCTATGCCGACCGTGTCCATCCCGATGGACGCGAGATGGCGAGCGAGGACTTCAAGCGAACGCCCGAGGGGCACACTGGCGGCTCGCTGAACATCGTGCCGGCCTACGTCGGCTATCTCGCCGCCAACGCACTGACGGGCCTGACGCGCGGCTGGCTGATGGGCCAAGGGCATTGCGTGGCCGGCATCGATTCAGTCAACCTGCTGGTGGGCAACCTGACACCCCGGCACGCGGAGCGCTACGACCGCAGCGAAGACGGGCTGACACGCTTTGCGCGCGACTTCTACAGCTACGCGATCGACGCGGGCGGGCGGCCGGCGTCGCCGCTGGGCAGCCACGTCGGCCCGAACACGGCGGGGGGACTTTCCGAGGGTGGCTATCTCGGTTTCGCCGAGCTGCAGTACGTGCACATGCCGCTGCCCGGCGAACGGCTGGTGGTGTTCCTCAGCGACGGCGCCTTCGAGGAGCAGCGCGGCAGCGACTGGGCGCCGCGCTGGTGGCGCGCCGAGGACTGCGGCTTCGTGGCGCCGTTCATGATCCTCAATGGCCGCCGCATCGAGCAGCGCAGCACGATGCAGCAGCAGGGCGGACAAGAGTGGTTTCGCCAGCACCTGCGCCTGAACGGGTTCGATCCGATGGAGATCGACGGCACGGATCCGGCTGCGTTCGCGTGGGCCGTGCATGCCATGGAAGAGCGGCTCGCCGCCTGTGCGGCAGCCGTGGCGGCCGGGAGCATCCCGTACCCGGTGCCGCTGCACTACACCGTTGCAGAGGCGCCGAAAGGGTTCGGGTTCCCCGGTGCAGGGACCAATGCCGCGCACAACCTGCCGCTGGCCGGAAACCCTCGCGTCGATCCGCTCGCGCGGCAGCAATTCAACGAGGGCGCGCGTGCGCTGTTCGTGCCGGCCGGCGAACTCGACGAGGCGCTGGCCGTGCTGTGCCGCCATCGCGAACAGCAACGTCCCCTCGAGCGCGATCACCCGCTGGCCCATCGGCGGGTCGATGCACCTGCAATGCCGGCCGCGCAGTGGCATGCCATCGGCACCGGCACGGTGTCGCCGATGGGTGCGCTGGACGCCGCCTTTGCCGCCATCGTCCAGGCGAACCCGCAACTGCGGCCGCGGGTCGGCAATCCCGACGAATTGCGCAGCAACCGGATGGGTCAGACGCTCGACCTGCTGAAGCACCGCGTCTTCGCACCGGAGCCGGGCCTCGCGGAGGCGGTGGACGGCGCGGTGATCACCGCTCTCAACGAGGAGGCGGTGGTCAGCGCGGCGCTCGGAAACAAGGGCGGCATCAATCTCGTGGTGTCCTACGAGGCCTTTGCCGTCAAGATGCTCGGCGCGATGCGCCAGGAGATCCTGTTCGCACGGCACCAGGCCGAGGCCGGCAACCCGCCGGGCTGGCTGTCGGTGGTCACGGTTGCGACCTCGCACACCTGGGAGAACGGCAAGAACGAGCAATCGCACCAGGACCCGACGCTGGCCGAGGCGCTGTTGGGCGAGATGTCCGACACCGCGCGCGTGCTGTTCCCGGTCGATGCGAACAGCGCGGTGGCCGCGCTGCGTGCCGCCTACCGCAGCCACGGCGAGTTCTGGACCCTGGTGGTGCCGAAGCGGCCGATGACGGGCCGGCTGAGCGGCGAGCAGGCGCAGCAATTGGTTGAGCAAGGCGCCTGCGTGGTGAAGGCCTGCGAAGCGCCCGATCTGCTGCTGATCGCCATCGGCGCTTACCAGTTGCAGCAGGCGCTGCTGGCGGCCGATCGGCTGGACGCGGCCGGTCGCCGAACGGCGGTGACCTGCGTTGTCGAGCCCGGCCGGTTCCGGCTGCCGCGCGACGAGCGCGAGGGCACCTTCGTCGCGAACGATGCGGTCCTTGAGGCCCTGTTCCCACCCGCGGCCACCGCGCGCGTCATCCTCTCGCACATGCGGCCCGAGCCGACCCTGGGCGTGCTGCGCCGCATCGACACCGGGCCGCGGCGGACGCGTGCGCTGGGTTACATCGCACGGGGCGGCACGCTGGATGTCGCCGGCATGCTGTTCGCGAACCGCTGCACCTGGGCACACGCAGTGGCCGAGGCGGCCGAGGCGCTGGGTATCGATGCGGCGGGCGTGCTCGGCGCCGACGAACTGGCCGCGGTGCGCGGGCAGGGTGATCCACGCACCGTGATGACGGCAGAGTGACGACCATGGCGTTGCCCTCGGCCATCGTCCGCGCCGACAAGGCGACGAAGGTCTACCAGCGCGACAGCATCCCGGTGCCGGCGCTGCACGAGACCAGCCTCGAGATCTTGCAGGGCGACTTCGTCGCCCTGGTCGGTCCCTCCGGTTCCGGCAAGACGACGCTGCTGAACCTCATTGGCGGGCTCGACCGTCCCACCAGCGGCCGCATCTGGGTCGGCGACCAGGAGATCACCTCGCTGGGCCGCAAGGCGCTCGCGGAGGTGCGCCTGCGCCACATCGGTTTCGTGTTCCAGGAATACAACCTCGTGCCGGTGCTCTCCGCGCTTGAGAATGTCGAGTACGTGATGCTGCTGCAGGGCGTCGATGCGCAGCGGCGCCGCGCCGAGGCTTTGCGCCTGCTGCACGCGCTCGGGCTCGAGGGCATGGAGCACCGCCGGCCGAACGAACTGTCGGGCGGCCAGCAGCAGCGTGTCGCGGTGGCCCGGGCGATCGCGGCGCGGCCGGTGATCGTGTTGCCCGACGAGCCGACCGCCAATCTCGACTCGCAGTCGGGTTCGACACTGATGGACCTGATGCGACGACTCAACGAGGAGGAGGGCACGACCTTCGTCTTCTCGACGCACGACCCGATGGTGGTCGAGCGGGCACGCCGCGTGATCCGGCTGCGCGACGGCCGCATCGAGGCCGACGAGCGGAGGCCGGCTTGATGATCTGGACGCTGGCGGCGCGCAACGTGATGCGCAACCGCCGCCGCTCCGTCATCACGGTGCTGTCGATCGCGGTCGGCCTGGCGGCGTTGACCTTCCTGTGGGGGTTCATCGACGGCATGAACCGGCAGATGATCAACAACACCACGCGCTACTTCGCGGCCGACGTACAGGTCCACTTGAAGGGCTACCACGACGACCCCAGCCTGGACCGCGCGATCGAGGCTGGCGCGCGCGTGCTCGAATCGGTGCGTGCGGATCCAGCGGTCGCCGCCGCGGCCGCCCGCCTGGAGACCACCGTGCTGGCCAGCCGTGCCGACCGCTCACGCGGCATCCTGGCCTTCGGTGTCGACCCGGCGCAGGAGGCGGAGGTCACGGACCTGTTCAAGGCCGTGGTCGACGGCCGCGGCTTCAGCGGCGCCGACGACAACGGGGTGCTGATCGGCGAGGGCATGGCCGAGGCGCTGGCCGTGCGGGCCGGTGACGAACTGGTGCTGGTGGGGCAGGCCTACGACGGCTCGGTGGCGAGTGCGAGCGTGCCGGTGCGTGGCGTGTTCCGCACCAAGATCGACGACCTGGATGGCTACGTCGCGGTGATGCCGATGGCGGCGATGCGCGACTTTCTGGCCACGCCCGAGGCCGTCACCGCGGTGGCCGTGCGATTGCGCGATCGCGGCGACTTGGCCGCCGCCGCATCGACGATCGCCGCACGCGTCGGCGGCGACCACGAGGTGGTGGGCTGGCCGGTGTTGCTGCCGATGGTGGCGATCAGCATCCGCTTCCACGAGGTGATGGGCTTCGTGGTGCTGACGATCTTCTTCGTGATGGTCGCCGCCGGCGTGGCCAACCCCGTGCTGATGGCAGTCCTCGAGCGCACCCGCGAGTTCGGCATCATGCTCGCGCTGGGCACCAGCCAGTCGATGCTGTTCCGGCTCGTCGTCGCTGAGGCCGCGCTGCTTGGCGCGGCCGGGCTCCTGCTGGGCAACGCCATCGGCGTCGGCGCCACGGCGACATTCGGCCGCGTCGGCATCGACCTCGGCGCTTTCGAAGCCGGTCTGCGGGCGATGCCGGGGCTGGCCGACGTGATCTACCCGGTCGTGCGTGCCGAGCGCAGTCTGGCGATCTCGCTCCTGGTGTTGCTGATCGCGCTGGCGATGGCGCTGTACCCGGCGTTCCGGGCGGCGACGCTCGAGCCGGTCGCCGCGATTCGTGGCATCGGCGAGAAGGGTCCTGGAGGCCGGCGCGGGGCGCGCCGCGAGACATCCGCGCCGCTGCCGGTCTTCGCACTGATCGCGACGCGCAACCTGCTTCGCAACCGCAAGCGCAGCGCGATCACGGTGTTCGGCGCGGCATTCGCGATCGTGGCCTACGTGTTTCTCTATGGCTTCTTCGACGGTTTCGGCGAGCAGCTTGTCGACAACTCGACGCGCTACGTCACCGGGCACCTCCAGATCGAGCGCGAAGGACTGCGGCGCGACCTCGCGCCGGAACTGGCCTTCGATGCCAGCGCGGCACTCGCCGCCGTGCGTGGCCAGCCCGGCATCGCGGCCGCCGCGCCCCGCGTCCAGGCACAAGCCCTGGTGAGCAGCGCCACGAAGTCGGTGGGCGTCGTGCTGTACGGCATCGACCCAGCGCTCGAACGCGGGATCACGATCCTGCACCGGACCTTCGTCGAAGGCGCGGCGTTGGAAGCCGGTGCCGACCGCGACATCGTGATAGGGCGACGGTTGGCTGAGAAGCTCGGCATCCGGCTGGGCGAGAAGCTGGTGGTGATGGCGCCCGGCGTGGCGGGCGAGCTGGGCACCGCGGCGTTCCGGGTGCGGGGCATCTTCGCCACCGAGAGCAGCGCTTTCGACGGGGCGATGGTCTTCGTCACGTTGCCGGCGTCGCAGCGCATGCTCGGCCTCGGCCAGCGTGTTTCGTCGATCAACCTGCGTCTGGCGGACCGCGTCGAGGTCGATGGCGTTGCGGCGCGGCTGACGCCACTCCTGGACAAGGAGGGCTTGGTGGCGTCGCCCTGGCCGCGCCTGCTGCCGCGGGTGGCGGACATGCTCGGTTTGGTGCGTGCCATCCGCACCGTCATCGTGGCCGTCTTCTTCCTCGTCGTCGCGCTGGCGGTGATGAACACCGTTTTCATGGCGGTGGCCGAGCGCACTCGCGAGTTCGGCGTGATGATGGCGCTCGGAACGCCGCCCGACGCGGTCGTGCGAATGGTGGTCTACGAGACAGTCGTGCTGATGCTCGTCGCGTCGGTCATCGGCTACGCTGTCGGTGCCTCTGTGGTCGCACTGTTTGGCAGCATCGGGCTGGACCTCTCAGGCTTCTATCGCAACTACAGCGCCATCCCGGGGCTGACCGGCATCGTCTATCCGCAGTTCGTCGCCGGCAATCTCGTCGGGCCGGGCATCGGCCTGTTCCTCGCCAGCGTGGCCGTGTCGCTGTACCCTGCCGCCAAGGCGGCGCGGCTGGAGCCGACCGCGGCCATCCGGCACACGTGATGACACGACCACACCGCTGCTTCGGCGGGTGCACATCACTATTGGTGACGGCGCTGGTGCTCAGTGCCGCCTCTTCGCTGGCTCGGGCTCAGCCGCTGCAATTGTCGGGAAGCCTGAAGAGCCTGTTCCTGAGTTCGCGGGCATCGACGGGTGAGGACTACGCGCTCAGTCTGAACCGACTGCGCGTCGAGGCGAAGGGCGACCTCGCGCCGGGACTTGCACTCGACCTGCAATACGACAACGAGTTGCTGCTCGGCAGCTACCTGAACACTGGCGAGTTTCGTGTGGTCAAGGACCGCCCGCCGCCGCAGTACTGGCGGGCCGATGCCAACTACCTTGAGCGTGGCGACGTTTACGGCCGTCATCGCCTCTATCGGGCGGCGCTGACGCTGACGCGCGGTGATGTCGATCTCAAACTCGGCCGCCAGCGCATCGCCTGGGGGACCGGGCGCTTCTGGAGCCCGCTTGACATCCTGAACCCGATCAGCCCGCTGGCGCTCGAGCGGGAGGAGCGCGTCGGCGTTGACGCCGCGTTGCTCGAGGCCAAGCTCGGGCCGCTGTCGCGCGCTTCGCTCGTATTTGCCCCCGCGCCCGATCGCGGCTCGCCCAGCCGTGCCGTGCAGTGGCACGGCAATGCGGCCGGGGTCGACGTGTCGCTGCTCGCCGGCCGGCTTCGAGGCTTGGACATTGTCGGCGCTGACGTCGCCAGCCAGATCGGCGACGCCGGTATCCGCGCCGAAGCGGCGCGGGTGGACCCGGGTGGGGCCCCCGATTCAACCGATGGATGGCGGGCGCGGACTATGCTTCGCAAATGGCCTCACGGTGAGCGCCGAGCTGTTCTACAACGGCGCCGGGTCGCGGGATCGGGCTGGGTACGATTTCGTCGGGTTGCGCTCAGAGCGGGTCACGAACCTGGCGACACGCTACGCGGGGCTGTACGCGTCTTACGAGTTCACACCGCTGCTGAAGTGGATCACCTACGCGGTTCTTAACGTCGACGATCGCAGCCGCGCGGTCGACAGCCGCATCGTGTGGTCCGTCGCGCCGGACGCGGATCTGATCTTCGGCGTGCAGCGCTTTACCGGAGGCGCGGGTAGCGAGTTCGCGACCTCTCCCGACGCGTTCCAGGTGCAGATTCAGTGGTACTTCAGGTGACAGCCCGAGCGAACACCCACCGGGCTCGGGCGGCGCTGCCGACAAAATTTCAGTTGGGGAATCTGACCAACCGTTGACGACGTGCACCGTCAGCGAAGGAAGTCGCGACGCAGTCCCAGAGAGGCGTCGGTCCTCGCGATGGACCGCGCCGCATCCGACTCGATCCCGGTAAGTGCCCGGATCGCGTCGATCGTTTCCGGGATCACGATCGCCTGGTTGAAGACCTGGTAGGTGTAGTACGCCTGGTCGCCGTCCACGGCCAGTACGTCCTCCCACAGCGCCACCTCCCACATATCCGCCCGGGGGCGGCCAAGATCGGCCATCAGTTCGACCGTGCTGTTCAGCGCGACGATGCCGTCCGCCGACCGCACGAACGCGATCCGCGGCGCTGTACGGAATGCGGCAAGCACCTCCTCGCGCGTCGCTGGTCGTGTCAACTCGACCCACCAGGTGTGCAGGTGGCTGGAGTTATGAGCGGCCTTCACGGCGATCGTCACGACGTCGAGGTCGGGTATGACGGTGCGGGCGTCCGGACCCTGATGGCTGGGAATGTTCTTTTCGGGAACCACCGTGTTGACGATACCGTCGGCATGCGCCTCCCACGGATCGGAAGCGCGCCGGATCAACGTGCCTCGCGCACGCCTGAGCAGACCGGCCGCCTTGAGCGCGCCGAGCGTGCGCACGATGGATGTGGTGTTGCAGGACACGACGCGCGTCGATGCGCGACCCAAGGCCGACGCATAGTTCGCCTGCGCGACAAACGAATGTCCGGTCAACGAGTGGGATTCGCCGCCGTGAAAGATGGCCTTGACGCCTGCCGTCTCGTAGACCCCCTTGTTGGCTGCGGCCACCTTCTTGGGCGTGCAGTCGACGACGACATCGGCTTGTGTGAGGAGTTCGGCGATGCCGCCTGCTACAGCGATGCCGGCCGCGCGCATCGGCGCCTCGGCTTGGGGCGTTGCCGCGTACACGGGCAGCCCAGCCCGTGAGGCGACCTGCAGCCGATAGTCGTCCACGATGTCGGCGACGCCGGCAAGTGTCATGTCGTCCTGCAGGCGAACCGCGTCGGCGACGCGCTTGCCGATTACGCCGTAGCCATTGACTGCCACCCTGACTCTGTCCATGTCCACTCTCCTTTGAGGCTGAACTCCCCGGTCAGCGCTGCGCGCTGCCGCCGGCGATGGAAAACGTGAAACGGATGGCGAGCCCATAGCCCGCCAGCGCGAGCAGCGGCATGCCGCCCCATTGCGGGCCGACGGCGTGCTGCATCAACAGGCTCGCGGCGATGTACAGACCGAGCGTCACCAGTGCGAGCGCGATACGGCGGCTGGCGCGGTCGACGCCTTCCTGCAGGCGCGGGTCCGGCACGATCGCGATCTCGAGCAGGCGCTCGCGGGTCAGTGCGCCGTGTAGGTGCTGAGCAACCAGCGTCGGCAGGTCGCTGGCGGCGCTTCCGACCTCGAAGGCCAGGCGCTTCGTGGCCTCCGGCTGGCCTGCTTGCCGCAGCGTGCCGACCGCGGCGTGCTGCGACAAGGTCTCGAAGATCGAGAACGCCGGTGCCAATGCACGGACCGTGCCCTCGAGCAGCAGCATCGTGCGCGTCAGCACAAGCAGGTCCGTGGGCAGGCGTACCGCTTGTGAGCGGCCGGCGGCCACCAGCCGTCCGAGCGCTGCCGGCAGCGACCAGTCGCGCAGCGGCCGCTCGGCGCAGTCCGCCAGCAGCGACTGCACCACCGGCAGGAAGGCGCGGCGCTCGACTTGCGCACCGACCAGCCTAGGTCGAGCCAGGCGTCGACAACCCAGTCGGCGTCCTGCTCGACGAACGCGAGGGCGAAGGCCGTCAGCGCGCGGCGCAGGCGTCGGTCCAGGCGGCCGACGATGCCGAAATCGTGGAAGCAGATTCGCCCGTCGGGCATCACGAACAGGTTGCCTGGATGGGGATCACCATGAAACAAACCGTGCTCGAAAAGCTGCCTCACGTAGCTGTCGACGAGGCGGCGTGCGCAGGCCTCCCGATCCGGCGCCGGTACGGAGTCGATGCGCACGCCACTGCTGAAGCGCTGCACCATCACGGAGGATGTGCACAGGCCGTCGACCACGTCAGGGATGTCGACTTCCGGCGAGCCGCGCCACGCATCGGCGAAACGCCTCACGAAGCGAGCCTCGCGCGCGAGGTCCATCTCGAGCCGCAGGTTGCCGGCGATCTCGTCGACGATCGCCACGAGGCCCCACCGGCGCAGTGCCGGGACAAGGGCCTGCGCAACAGTGGCCACCAGGCGCAGGATGCGCATGTCGGATTCGACGGCCTGGGCGGAGCCTGGCCGGCGGATCTTCACGACCACCTCGGTGCCGTCGGGCAGCGCGGCGCGGTGGATCTGCGCCACCGAGGCCGCGGCCAGCGGCGCCAGGTCGAAGCGCGCGAACAGCTGTGCGCAGGGGCGGCCGAAAGCGGATTCGACGGCCTGCTGCGCCTGCTCCGACGGAAACGGGCCGACATGATCCTGCAGCCTGGCCAGCGCCTGCTGTGCCGACTCGGGCAGCAGGTCAGCGCGCAGGCTCAGGTGCTGGCCAAGCTTGACGAAGGTGGTGCCGAGCCCTTGCAGAAGGGTTGCAAATCGCTCGGCGATGGGGTGGTCATCGCAACGCATGACGCCCCGGTGCCAAGCCCACCACAACACGAAGCCGGCGAACGCCATGCCGATCCACAGGGCGCGACCGACCGGGGAGCGGCGCTGCGACGATTTGGCAGGAGTTGGTGTGGCGGTCGGCATGTCAGGCCATGCGGTTGCGCGGCTGGCCGGCCTGCCAGGCCAGGATGTTGCCGACGGTCTCGTGCAGGATGCGCGCAACCGCCTCGCGGGTGTTGAAGCCGACATGGGGCGTCGCGAGCACGCGCGGGTGGCGCAGCAACGGGTGAGTCGACTGCCAGCCGCGGTCGCAGCCCAGTCCGCCGCAGCCCATCGGCGCCTCGGGCGCGGCGCTGCCTTCGTGCTCGAGCACGTCCAGGCAGGCCGCGGAGACGGTGCCGCGGTCAAGCGCGCGCAGCAGCGCGTCTTCGTCGATCAAGCCGCCGCGCGCGGTGTTCAGCAGCACGACACCGGGTTTGATGCGGGCAAAGGCGTTGTCGTCCAGCAGGTGATGCGTGTCCGGTGTCAGCGGCACATGCAGGCTGAGGATCTCGCTGCGTTCGAGCAGCTCGGACCACCCGACGAAGTCAACGCCCGGCGGGATCGTGGCTTGCGGTCGCGGTCGTGGGTCGAAGCTCAGAACCTTCATTCCGAAACCCTGCGCGATCCGCGCCACGTGGGTTCCGATGCGCCCGAAGCCGACGATCCCCAGCGCCTTGCCTTCCAGTTCGAAGCCGGTCAGCCCCCGGTAGGAGAAGCGGCCCTGGAGCGCTCGGCCGCGTGCCTCGCACACGTGGCGGGCCAGCCCCAGCAGCAGCGCGAAGGTGTGTTCGGCGACCGTGGCAGCCCCGTAGTCGGGCACGTGGACGACCGCGATGCCGCGCTCGCGGCAGGCGTCGAGGTCGATGTGGTCGACGCCGGTGGACCGTGTCGCCACCAACCGCAGCGCCGGCATTCGCTGCAACGACTGGCGCGTCACCGGCGTGCGGACGAACACACACAGCGCCTGGGCCAGCGCCGCGGCGCCGTCATCCGCGTCGAGCTGCGTGTCGGCCAGGAAGCGCGGCCACCATGAGCTCGGGCACAGGGCTTCGAGCGCAGCCTGGTCTTCGGCGGCGATGTCCATGAACAGCACGCGCAGGGCCGCAGGCGAGCCGGCCGCAGTCGGCGCCCCTGGCGGTACGTCCTGTAGGTCGCTCATGCCGTCCCGTCTCCCGCCGAGCGGTTGCCGGGCGCGGCGGGGCTCTTGGCCGCCCGGTACAGGGAGACGATGCCCAGAGGGGTGGGAATCCGACGCGTCTCCTCGACCTGGCGAAACCCTGCGGTCGCAAACAGCACCGGCAGCAGCCCGGCAACGTTGTCGCTCGTGGTGTCGAAGCCGTCGACAAGCTGGACCGCCAGGAACGCGGTCCGACTGAGCAGACCGCCCGCCCGGCCCCAGTCCGCGACGTGCAGTTCGCCGGCCGGACGCAGCACGCGATGCATCTCGCGCGCGGTCAGCAGTTTGTCGCCCCAGGAGAGGTGGTGGAAGAACAGGCTCGACAGCACGCGGTCGAAGCGTTCGTCGGCGTAAGGCAGGGCGTTCGAGCGGCCCAGGCCGAACGCAATGTCGGCCCCGGCAGACCGTGCCTTGCGCGCCGCGACGGCGAGGACGGCGGGGTCGGCATCCAAGCCGGCCACCCGCACGCCCGGTTGGCGCCGCTGGGCTGCGATCGCCAGCGTTCCGGTGCCGCAGCCGACGTCCAGCACCTGATGGGTCGGACCGAGGCACGCCTGATCGAGCAGTGCCCGCTTGAAGGTCCGCTCGCGCGTGGTCAGGGCCACCACGCGGTCGTACAGGGGCGTGAGGACATGAAAGCCGAGCGCCGGCGTGAAGCGCTTCGTCCCCTCCATCAACGTGCCCCCAGTTCCGGGACCGCGCCGGCAACCCGCTTGGCACGGCTCGGATCTGTGAAGTACAGGAACACGATCACGCTGAGCACGCCGGCGAAGAAGCACCACACCGAGATGAACCAGGTGGTGTAGAAGGTCCAGGCCGCCACCGCGGACACGAACGCCGCCACGCCGAAGGCCACCACCCGAACGTGGCTCGAGACCATCAGGCTGGCGCAGGTGCCGACCAGGTACAGCGACATCGCGGCCAGCGCGTAGAAGTGCGGCGATTCGTAGGCGATGTGCTGGCCCCGCACGGTGGCGACGATCGGCAGCGTGAACAGCGTCGCCAGCAGGTACAGACCCACGGCGCTGCCGGCGAACGCGATGGCGATCAGGACCCGCCGCCGCCACGACACGGTCTCCAGCGCCAGCGCGGCCAGCGGCACGTAGATCGGCCACAGCACGTGCGAGAAGAACGAATAGGCGTGCGTCAGTACGGTATTGAGAAGCGGCGCGCGGTCCGGGAAGGTCAGCCAGAGCGCGCCCTCGAGCAGTTGCTGGATGCCGAAGAGGACCGGTATCCAGGCGTACGGCAGTTCGGAGCGCACACGCGCGCGGCGCACGGTGGCTGCGCCGACGATCAGCAACGCGGTGCCGGCGGCGAAGCTGGCCTCGGCGGAGAAGCACATCAGCAGACCTCCTGTAGCAGGTGGAGGGGCGGTCGCGACCGCGGCTTTGCGGGCACCGTCACCGGCGCTCCCCGGAAGCCCCGATGTCGCGCCGCTGCCCCGGGGTGGGCGACAGGGCACGGGCGACGATGATGCGCAGCGCATCGGCGTGCCGCTGACCGCGCCGAAGCGCACGTTCCGGAAAGCGCGAGGCCAGCCAGGCATACACGGAGTACTTGGCGAGCTTGCCGATCCACAGCGCGAACACCACCTCCGCGAGCGGCAGCCGGGAGATCGCGGCGAACATCAACGCCGGCGTGAGCGGCAGCGGCGTGGCGGCGATGACTAGCAGTGCCACGACGCCGTAGGCGGACAACCAGCGCGTTGCGTCGTTCCAGGCGGACGAACGCACGACGTCGGGATAGGCGGCGAAGAGCCGCGCCCAGCCGAGGTGGTGGAACACCAGGTACAGCACGGCCGCGCCCAGTGCCGCGCCCAGGCTGGCGCCCACGGCGATGGCGCTCCAGCGGCGCCGCGCCATCAGCACCGCCGCCACCAGCAAGGTTGCAAAGGGAACCGACATTGACAGCGTCGCGGCGAGCGCCACGGCACCCACCACCGCGGGAAACGCGGGACTGTCGGCCCGCCGCAGCAGCGTTCGCGTCAGACCGGACTCGAGTGCGACGCGCAGCACGGGATGCCTCTCTCACGGCTTGCGCGTGACCGGACGTTGGCCCAGTTCCACCGCCAGAGAGACGGCCTCGCGGCCGCGCAGGACCTTGAACTGCGCCTGGGTACCTGGGCTCAATGCGGCCGTCTCGTTGATGAGCGCGGCCGTGTCGCTGATCTCCTTGCCGTTGATCGAGACGACCGTGTCGCCGGCGCGCAGGCCGGCGCGGTCGGCCGGGCCACCGCGCTGCACGGCGACGAGCGCGGCACCGGCTGCGGCGCCGGTGGTCTCGTGAACGACGTCTCGGGCGCTCACGCCGAGCCAGCCGCGGCTGACGCGGCCGGTGGCGATGATCTGCTCCATCACCTGCCGGGCGAGGCTCACCGGGATCGCGAAGCCGATGCCCTGCGAGCCGCCGCTGCGTGAATAGATGGCGGTGTTGATGCCCACCAGATGGCCGGACGCGTCGACCAGCGCACCGCCTGAATTGCCGGGATTGATGGCCGCGTCGGTCTGGATGAAGTTCTCGAACGTGTTGATGCCGAGTCGGTTGCGGCCGGTGGCGCTCACGATGCCCTGCGTCACCGTCTGGCCCACGCCGAACGGATCGCCGACGGCCAGCACGATGTCACCGATCTGCACCGAGGCGGGATCGGCAAAGGTGATGGGCTGCAGGCCCTTGGCGTCGATGCGCAGCACCGCGAGGTCGGTCTCCGGGTCCGTGCCGACGACCCGCGCCTCGGCCACTTTGCCGCCGGGCAGCATCACGGCGATCTCGTCGGCGCCCTCGACGACGTGGTTGTTGGTCAGGATGAAACCCTGTGCGGCCACGATCACGCCCGAGCCAAGGCTCGACTGGCCCTGCGCGGCTTCCTCCTCGGAGCCGCCATACGGCCGCAGCCAGCCGGGCAGTTGCCGTGGCGGAGCCTTGCGCGTGTAGATGTTGACGACCGAAGCCGAGGCCTTCGCCGCTGCCGCACGGAAGCCGCCCTCCAGGCGTGCCACGACGGCCTTGGCACCCGGTGCGGAGGCCGCCGGGTCGGCATGGGGTGCCTCTCGCAGCGCCACGATGTCCGGGCGCGCAGGTGTGGCGGGCTCGGGCCCGAACGCCCGCCAGGCGATCAGCAGACCCGCGGAGACCGCGATCACCTGCGCGATGAGCAGCCACAGCCGCCAGACCAGGGACGGGCGAGTGTCGTTCACGATGCGATTCCCTCCATCAGTTCTTCCAGTGCGCGCGCCATCGGTTCGACGACGCTGATCTCGTTGGAGGCGTGCGGCACCGTGTCGCAGGTGAGCACGCGGGCCGGCCCGGTGGCCAGCAGTTCTTCGTAAGCCCCCGGCGCGAAAAGCGCATGCACGCCGATGCACAGCGGCGCGGGCAGGCCGACTCGGCGCACGCTGGCGACGGCCTGGATCATGGTGCGTGCGCTGGAGACGATGTCGTCGACCAGCACTGGCTGGCGGTCGGTCCAGGCCGACACGTCCGGCAGGCTGACCTCGACATCGCGGTCGCCGCGGCGGATCTTCTGCAGCACGGTCCAGGGTGCGCCCGCGGCGGCGGCGACTTCCGCGACCCATTGCTCGCTCTCCGAGTCGGGCCCGATCAGCAGCGGGCGGTCGACGTGTGCCGCGACCCAGCCGGCGATCAGCGGCGCCGTGTGCACCACCCGTGTCGGGATGCGGTAGATCTCGCCGAGTGCGTGGTAGCGGTGCAGATGCGGGTCGGCCGTCACCAGCGCATCGAAGGCGGTGGACAGCAGCGCCGCGTAGGAGCGTGACGTAACGGCTTCGCCGGCATGGAAGCGCCGGTCCTGCCGCAGGTAGGCGAGGTACGGGGCCGCCAGCAGCACCTTCGCCGCGCCGAGGTCGCGTGCTGCGTCTGCCGCGAAGAGCAGCGGCAGGGTCTTCTCGTCGGGTCGCGCCAAGCTGCAGGTGAGCACGACGGTCCGGCCCGTCACGTCCGCATCCAGGCGGACCAGTGACTCTCCATCCGGAAAGCGGTGCAGTTCCAGGGCCGCACGCTCGGCCTGTAGCGAGCGAACCAGCCGGTCGGCAAAACCCTCGTCGCCGGGCAGATGGAAGACGATGGCTCTCACGACGCTCCGCGATCTGGAAGATGGGGGGGCGCGCGTCGACGAACTGCTGCGCATAGGCCAGTTCCCCGGGGGCCTGCGCATGCAGCGTGAAGAGCGGCTGTCCTCTCTGCACGACGTCGCCGAGGCGGGCATGGACGTCGACGCCGGCCGCCGGTGCGTTCGGGGCGCCGGCGAGCTTGGCGGCTCTTGCCAGCACGCGGTTGTCGACGGCCGTGATGCGCC
This sequence comes from Methylibium sp. T29, assembly GCF_000576205.1. NCBI lineage: Bacteria > Pseudomonadati > Pseudomonadota > Betaproteobacteria > Burkholderiales > Sphaerotilaceae > Methylibium > Methylibium sp. T29. Next base: position 20,488 of record NZ_AZND01000047.1, read on the forward strand.
CCGCCGAGGGCGCCTCGACGACCCGCCGGTGCGGTGCCAGCGGCACGTCGCGCAGTCCACCTTGGGCCTCGCAGATGTCGGTGAACTTGGCCCACGCGCGTCCATCGGAGAGCACCTCGGTCGCGAGACGCAGTCCCTGGCCTTCTGGCGCCGCGCCGCCGAGTTCCAGGATGTCGCCGGCCAGGCGCAGCGCGCGCTGCTTCAGGTCGTCCGGGGCATCGGCCTGCCGGCGCAGCACGGCCAGCACGTCGCGGGCCTCCAGC
>NZ_AZND01000048.1:0-20663 GCF_000576205.1 Methylibium sp. T29
CGCGTGCCGCGCAGGCGCATCCAGCCGCTCGCGAAAGCGTCGCGGAACTCGCCGAAGCGCTTCAGCCACGGCGAGCCGGCCGCCGAGGGTGGGGCCAGCACGAGCGCGCGCCGCAGGTCGGCGGGGTCACCGACCTGGTCGACCGTGATCGTGGGCGGCAGCGCCACGCCGGCGGCACGATAGGCGTCGTTGAGCGTCTGCACCGCGCCATGGCAGACGATGGGGCCGATCGAGGCGTCGACGCCGAGCAGCACGCGTTGCGCCTTGCCGAGCGCATAGCAATACAGCACGCTGGCCTGGCCCGCGTCGGCGTTGTCTCGCCACCAGTGCTCGACACCGTCAAACACCTTCGCCGGCGGGTCCCAGTGGTAGATCGGCAGGCCGAAGGTCGATTCGGTGACGAAGGTGTCGCAGCGCAGCGGTTCGAACGGTGCGCAGCTCGCGTCCGGCGCGAGCTTGTAGTCGCCCGAGACCACCCACACGTCGCCACGGTGCTCGAGTCGTACCTGGGCCGAGCCGAGCACGTGGCCGGCGGGGTGCAGCGACAGCGTCACGCCATGGTGCGTGATGCGTTCGCCGTACTCGAGCGTGTCGAGGCTCACATCGCCCAGCCGCGTGCGCACCAGCGTCGCGCCCGCGCGCGCCGCGAGGTAGCGGCCGTGCCCGGCGGGCGTGGTCGGCGTGCGCGTGGGTCAGCACGGCGCGGGCCACCGGCCGCCACGGGTCGATGTAGAAGTCGCCGGCGGCGCAGTACAGCCCCTCCTTGCGCACGACGACCAGATCGCTCATGGCACCCCGAGGCCAGCCATGGCGGCGCGGCTCAGTAGATCAGCCGGTCCGGCCGGATGTCGCGCAGGATGGTGGTGGCGATTTCCTCGATCGACTTGTGCGTCGAGCTGAGCCAGGCGATGCCCTCGCGGCCCATCATCGACTCGGCCGCCGACACCTCCAGGCGGCAGTTCTCGAGCGAGGCGTACTTGCTGTTGGGGCGCCGCTCGTGGCGGATCTCGCGCAGGCGCTCTGGCGCGATCGTGAGGCCGAAGCACTTCTTCTTGTGCGGCACCAGCGCGGAGGGCAGGGCGCCGCGGTCGAAGTCCTCGGGGATCAGCGGGTAATTGGCCGCCTTGATGCCGTGCTGCATCGCCAGGTAGAGCGAGGTCGGCGTCTTGCCGGAGCGGCTGACGCCGACCAGGATCACGTCGGCGATGTCGAGGTTCTTGGACGACTGGCCGTCGTCATGGGCGAGCGAGAAGTTGATCGCCTCGATGCGATCGGTGTACTCCTGACTCTTTGAGATGTCGTCGAAGCGGCCGACGCGGTGGTTGGACTTGATGCCGAATTCAGCCTCGAGCGGCTCGACGAAGGTGCCCAGCATGTCCAGCACCAGGCAGTGGGCGCTGCGGATGATGCCGCGCACCTCGGTGTCGATCAGCGTGATGAAGACAATCGGTCGCTTGCCCTCGCGTCCGGCGGTGTCGTTGATCTCGCGCACCACCTGGTAGGCCTTGTCGGGGGTGTCGATGAAGGGCCGGCGCACGTGGCGGGGCTTGGCCGAGAACTGCGCCAGGATGGAGTTGCCGAAGGTCTCGGCGGTGATGCCGGTGCCGTCCGAAACGAAGAACACTGTGCGATTTGGCATGGGGAAGAAGGAGCGCGGCGCGCTTTAGGGGTGGCCGTCAGGGGAAACGATTGCAACGGGGACCGTACAATCTAAACCAGTTTGCACCTGGCCCTTCAGCATCCGACTCCAGTCATGAGCCCCGCGCCGAGAACAAGACGAACAGGCGTGAGCGCGGCCGACTGGAAGCCTCGGTGGCCGCAACGGTGCGCCCCGGTTTCATCACATCACGGAGTTTTCCCATGTCCAGCTTTGATGCGACCGCCCTGGTCGTCCCGTTCGAACGACTGAGAATGACCGACGTCGACGCGGTTGGCGGCAAGAACGCCAGCCTCGGCGAGATGATCAGCCAGCTCGCGGCCTCCGGCGTGCGGGTGCCCGGCGGCTTCGCGACCACGGCGCACGCCTTCCGGCAGTTCCTCAAGCACGGCGGGCTGGTCGACAAGATCAACGCGCGGCTGTCGGCGCTGAACACGGACGACGTGCGGGCACTGGCCGAGGCCGGTGCCGAGATCCGCGGTTGGGTTGAAGCGCAGCCGTTCCCGGCCGACCTGCAGGACGCGATCGCGACCGAGTTTTCGCAGCTCACCGCCGGCAACCCCGGCGCCTCGTTCGCGGTGCGTTCTTCGGCCACCGCCGAGGATCTGCCCGACGCCAGCTTCGCGGGCCAGCAGGAGACCTTCCTGAACGTCGTCGGCATCGAGGACGTGCTGCACAAGATGAAGGAGGTGTTCGCCAGCCTCTACAACGACCGCGCCATCAGCTACCGCGTGCACAAGGGCTTTGCGCACGCCGACGTGGCGCTGTCGGCCGGCGTGCAGCGCATGGTGCGCTCCGACCTCGGCGCGGCCGGCGTGATGTTCACGATCGACACCGAGTCCGGCTTCAAGGACGTGGTCTTCATCACCTCGAGCTACGGCCTGGGCGAGACGGTGGTGCAGGGTGCCGTGAACCCGGATGAGTTCTACGTGCACAAGCCGGCGCTGAAGGCCGGCAAGCTGGCGGTGATCCGCCGCAACCTCGGCTCCAAGCTGATCAAGATGGAGTTCGCCACGCCGCAGGAAAAGGCGGCCAGCGGCAAGCTCGTCAAGACCGTGGACACGGCGACCGAGCAGCGCAACCGCTACTCGCTGTCCGACGCCGACGTGACCGAACTCGCCCGCTACGCGCTGATCATCGAGGAGCACTACGGCCGCCCGATGGACATCGAGTGGGGCAAGGACGGCGGCGATGGGCAGCTCTACATCCTGCAGGCCCGTCCGGAAACCGTGAAGAGTCAGGCCGAGGGCAAGGTCGAGCAGCGCTACAAGCTCAAGGGCTCGGGCACCGTGCTGGCCGAGGGTCGCGCGATCGGCCAGAAGATCGGCACCGGCCCGGTGCGCATCGTGCACAGCCTGGCCGAGATGGACCAGGTGCAGAGCGGCGACGTGCTGGTCACCGACATGACCGACCCGAACTGGGAGCCGGTGATGAAGCGCGCCAGCGCCATCGTCACCAACCGCGGCGGGCGCACCTGCCATGCGGCGATCATCGCGCGCGAGCTCGGCATCCCGGCGGTGGTGGGTTGCGGCGACGCGACCGAGACGCTGAAGGACGGTGCGCTGGTCACCGTGGCTTGCTCCGAGGGTGACACCGGCTACATCTACGACGGGCTGCTCGAGACCGAGATCAGCGACGTGCAGCGCGGCGAGCTGCCGTACTGCCCGGTCAAGATCATGATGAACGTCGGCAACCCTCAGCTCGCATTCGACTTCGCGCAGATGCCCAACTCCGGCGTCGGCCTGGCGCGGCTCGAGTTCATCATCAACAACAACATCGGCGTGCACCCGAAGGCGATCCTCGACTACCCGAATGTCGATGCCGACCTCAAGAAGGCCGTCGAGAGCGTGGCCCGCGGCCACGCCTCGCCGCGCGCCTTCTACGTGGACAAGCTGGCCGAGGGCATCGCGACGATCGCCGCCGCGTTCTGGCCCAAGCCGGTCATCGTGCGCCTGAGCGACTTCAAGTCGAACGAGTACAAGAAGCTGATCGGTGGCTCGCGCTACGAGCCCGAGGAAGAGAACCCGATGCTGGGCTTCCGTGGCGCGTCGCGCTACATCAGCAGCGAATTCGGCGAAGCCTTCGCGATGGAGTGCGAGGCGCTCAAGCGTGTGCGCCAGGAAATGGGCCTGACCAACGTCGAGATCATGGTGCCGTTCGTGCGCACGGTGAAGCAGGCAGAGCGCGTGGTGGGCATGCTGGCCGAGCACGGGCTCAAGCGCGCGGCGGCCGGCGGCAGCGACGACCTCAAGGTCATCATGATGTGCGAGGTGCCGAGCAACGCCATCCTGGCCGACCAGTTCCTCGCGCACTTCGACGGCATGTCGATCGGTTCGAACGACCTGACCCAGCTCACGCTCGGACTGGACCGCGACTCCGGGCTCGAACTGCTGGCGGCCGACTTCGACGAGCGCGACCCGGCCGTCAAGGCCATGATCTCGCGAGCCATCACCGCGTGCCGTGCCACCGGCAAGTACATCGGCATCTGCGGCCAGGGGCCCAGCGACCACCCCGACTTCGCCGACTGGCTGGCGGCCGAGGGCATCGTGTCGATCTCGCTGAACCCCGACACGGTGGTCGACACCTGGCAGCGTCTCGCCAAGCGCTGAGTTCTGCACGCTGCAAGTCCGCGGGCTGAGCCCCGGACCTCGGAACGGCCCCGATCGGGGCCGTTTGCCGTTTTGCGTGCGCCAAGCTTCGGGTAAGTCCTGACAGGGCATATCAGAGCATCGTCAGGTTTCGTCAGCATCGCGTAAGGCGCTATTTCACAATGAAAGGAACCGTTACGAGGCCCCATGCTGCTGTTCATCGCATCGATCAAGCTCATCGCCGAGATCGCCCTGTGCGCACTGGCCGGACGCTGGCTGCTCGGCGTCTTGGCGGGCGCCAAGCGCGAACAGAATTTCTTCTATCAGTTGCTGAACGGCCTGACCCGCCCCTTCACCACTGCGTTCCGCGCCATCACGCCGAAGCTGGTGATCGACCGCCACATCCCGCTGCTGACCTTCATCGCGCTCGCGTGGATCTGGGTGTTCATGGTGATCGAGAAGGTCAGCCTCTGCCGGGCGGCGCCGGGCCAGGGGCTGTGCCAGTGAATACGACGACTGCGCCGCGCCGCGCCGGGTGGTGGCGCCACCTGCTGCTCAAGTGGCGTGCGCAGATGCTGCTCGTCGTCAATCGGCGTGACGCGGCGCTCGAGACCTTCGACGAGATGCTGGGCCTGTGGCCCGACGACGCCTATGCGCTCGCGAGCCGGGCGCATGTGCTGGCTCAGGCCGGGCGGGCGGATGCAGCGATGGCCGATTTCCGCCGCCTGCTCGACGCACAACCCGAGCATGCCCATGCCTGGTTCAATCTCGGCTTCCTGCTGGAGCAGCAGGGTCGCCTCGACGAGGCCGAACAGGCATTCCGCCGCTCGCTCGAACTCGAGTCCAAGCTCGACAGGGCCTGGTACGGACTGGGTCTGGTGCTGATCCGTCAGCACCGCTACGACGAGGCCGTCGCCGCGTTGAAGCGAAACACCGAACTGCAGCCCATGAGCCCACACGGCTGGTACCAGCTCGCGCGGGTGCATGTCGATCGTCAGCAACCCGAGGAGGCGGCGAAGATCATTCGCCATCTCCAGGGGTTCGAGCCCAAGGTGGCCGCTCAGCTCGAGCGGGAAACCGGACTGCTCGGCTCGCCGGCTGGCGGGCACTGAAAAGCGCCCGTCCACGGGCGGCAGGCATCGCGTCGAAGAACGCGAGGGATGGTGGCATCCGCAAGACCGGTGACCCCCCGACGGGGTTGGAGACATCAAGGACAGGAGCGCAGCAATGCAGGTGACTGAACAGCAGCGTCTCTACTGGCAGAAGAACCTCAGGCTCACCTCGATCCTGCTGGCGATCTGGTTTGTAGCGACATTCGTGATGGCGTACTTCGCTCGAGAACTCAGCTTCTCGTTCTTCGGCTGGCCCTTCAGCTTCTACATGGCGGCGCAGGGCTCGCTGATCATCTACCTGATCATCATCTGGGTCTACGCCAGGACGATGAATCGCCTCGATCAAGAACACGGCGTTGCCGAGGAGGACTGACATGGCAGGCATCACACCGAATGGCGCCGCCGCGGGTAGCGGTCGCGCTGCCAATGCGGCCTTCAAGTCGCAACTGAACAAGGTCTACACCTGGTACACCGGCGGCTTCATCGCCTTCGTGATCGTGCTGGCGGTGCTGGAGCAGATGGGGCTGCCGCGCAGCTACATCGGCTTCATCTTCCTGCTGGCCACCGTGGCCCTGTATGCCGGCATCGGCATCATGAGCCGCACCACCGATGCGGCCGAGTACTACGTGGCAGGTCGCCGCGTGCCGGCGGTCTACAACGGCATGGCCACCGGTGCCGACTGGATGTCGGCCGCCTCGTTCATCGGCATGGCCGGCACGCTGTACCTCACCGGCTACGGTGGCCTGGCCTTCATCATGGGTTGGACCGGCGGCTACTGCCTGGTGGCGCTGTTCCTTGCGCCCTACCTGCGCAAGTTCGGCCAGTTCACCATTCCCGACTTCCTGGGTGAACGCTACGGCGGCAACCTGGCCCGGTTCATCGGCATCTTCGCCGCCATCCTGTGCTCGTTCACCTACGTGGTCGCGCAGATCTACGGCGTGGGGCTGATCACGGCACGCCTGAGCGGGCTGGCGTTCGAGATCGGCGTGTTCGTCGGCCTCGGCGGCATCCTGGTGTGCTCCTTCCTCGGCGGCATGCGTGCAGTCACCTGGACGCAAGTCGCTCAGTACATCATCCTGATCATTGCGTACATGATCCCGGTGGTATGGCTGTCGGTGAAACAAACTGGCGTTCCGATCCCGCAGGCTATTTACGGATACCAGCTGGAGAAGGTTTCGAAGCGAGGAGACGAACTGCGCGTTGACCCCAAGGAGCTGGAGGTCGTCGGCATCTTCAAGCAGCGAGCTGATGCAGCAGCGGAGAAGCTCAAGGACGTTCCCGCAGCGATGGCGGCCGACAAGGCCTCGGCTGAACAGAAGCTGGCCGAACTCAAGGCGGCCAATGCCCCTCTCGCGGATGTGCAAGCCGCCGAGAAGGTTGTCGGTTCTCTGCCTGCGAGCGAAGCTGATGCACGGAAAGCCTACACCGCGGCGAAGACCGCCAACGAGGCGCGCGCCAAACCGTTGAATGGCATGCCGAATCATGCGCAGATCTATGCAGGAGATCCGAACGGGGACGAGAAGGCCAAGAAGACCTTCGACGAGTCGCGTCGCAACTTCCTGGCGCTGGTGTTCTGCCTGATGGTCGGTACGGCGTCTCTGCCGCACATCCTGATGCGCTACTACACGACGCCCTCGGTCAAGGAGGCGCGCGAGTCGGTGACCTGGTCGCTGTTCTTCATCTTCCTGCTGTACTTCACCGCGCCGGCGCTGGCCGTGCTGGTGAAGTTCGAGGTGTTCAACAACCTCGTCGGCACACCATTCGACCAGTTGCCTGCGTGGATCTCCAACTGGGCGCGGGTCGACCCGACGCTGATGTCGGTAGCTGATATCAACAAGGACGGCATCTTCCAACTGTCCGAGATGAAGATCGGCGGCGACATCATCGTGCTGGCCACGCCGGAAATCGGTGGCCTGCCGTACGTTGTGTCGGGCATGGTGGCCGCGGGTGGTCTGGCGGCGGCGCTGTCGACCGCGGACGGTCTGTTGCTGACGATCGCCAACGCGCTGTCGCACGATCTGTACTACAAGATGATCGATCCGAACGCGTCGACCTCCCGTCGCGTCACGGTCTCGAAGATCTTGTTGCTGGTCGTGGCGCTGGCGGCGGCCTACGTGGCCTCGCAGAAGCCGGCGGACATCCTGTTCCTGGTGTCGGCGGCGTTCTCGTTCGCCGCGGCGGGCTTCTTCCCGGCCCTGGTGCTTGGCATCTTCTGGAAGCGTGCTTCCAGCGCCGGTGCTGTTCTCGGGATGATTCTGGGCCTGGGAACGACCATGTACTACATGGCTCATAACCAGCCTTGGCTGCGTGGCATTTTCGGCATCACAGATCCTGTCAGCCTCTGGTTTGGGATTCAACCGATCTCGGCGGGTCTGTTCGGTGTACCTGTGGGCTTCGCGGTCATCATCATCGTCAGCCTGTTCACGCCGGCACCGAACCAGAAGGTGCAGGAGCTGATCGAGCATGTCCGCTATCCGAACCTGCGCGGCGACACGGTGAAGAGCCTGGGTACCTGAGGCCCCGTGGGGCCGGCCTCCGGGCCGGCCCGCCACGGCTCACTGGCGGCCCCCGGCAACGGGGGCCGTTTCCATTGATGCGGCTATAATCTTTGGCTCACCTTGCCGCACCCCTTGTTGACGCTAGGGGGCGGCTTCCCCGCCGACCGGTCACCGTGCCTGCACGGCCGCAAAGCGGACATCCACAAGGAGTACCGATGCGTCATTACGAAATCGTCCTGCTGATCCACCCGGATCAAAGCGAGCAGGTTCCGGCCATGCTGGAACGCTACAAGGGCCTGGTCACCGCTGCCGGTGGCAAGGTGCACCGCGTCGAGGATTGGGGTCGCCGCCAACTGGCCTACCTGATCAACAAGCTCGCGAAGGCGCACTACCTGTGCCTCAACATCGAGTGCAGCAAGGAAACGCTGCTCGAGCTCGAGACCGGCTTCAAGTTCAACGACGCCGTACTGCGCCACCTCACGGTGGTCAAGAGCAAGGCCGAGACCGCGCCCTCGATCATGATGAAGGCCGTCGAGCGCGAGGAATCGCGCAAGGCGCCGCAGTCGCAGGAAGCCGCTGCCTGATTCCGGTGAAGCCCTGCCTGCCGCAGGCGCCTGCATGAACCGCGTGGTTCTTCAGGCGCAGTTGGTGGAGCGGGGCGTGATGCGCTACACGCCCGCCGGTTTGCCGGCACTCGACTTGAGCCTGAGGCACGAGTCGCAAGTGACGGAAGCCGGGCACCCGCGCCGGGTCTCCCTGGAGATCCGGGCTGTGGGGATCGGGGCGGTGGCCGAGCAGCTCGGCAAGCTGGCGGTGGGAGACACCGCCGGGTTCGCCGGATTCCTCGGGTCCCACCGCAACGGCAAGGGCGTGCTGCTGCACATCACCGAATTCGACGCCCAGCCCGCTTCGCTTTGAGCAACCCGTTTCAGATTTCAGGAGTTCACTATGCCCCCGCCCCGTGGTAAAGGCCGTTTCGGCAAGGACAAGCGCCCGAAGCGCAACACCCAATCGCTGCTGTTCCGTCGCAAGCGCTTCTGCCGCTTCACGGTCACCGGCGTCACCGAGATCGACTACAAGGATGTCGACACGCTGCGCGACTTCATCGCCGAGAACGGCAAGATCACGCCCGCCCGCCTGACCGGCACGCGTGCCTTCTTCCAGCGTCAGCTGTCGACCTGCATCAAGCGCGCCCGCTTCCTGGCCCTGCTGCCGTACAGCGACCAGCACAAGTCCTGAGGAGCCCACCATGCAAATCATCCTGCTCGAGAAGGTGGCCAACCTCGGCAACCTCGGTGAGGTCGTCAAGGTCAAGGACGGCTACGCACGCAATTTCCTGATCCCCAGCGGTGCTGCACGTCGTGCCACCGAAGCGGCGGTCAAGGAATTCGAAGCCAAGCGCATCGAACTGGAAAAGGCTGCGGCTGCGAAGCTGGCCGCCTCCCAGGCCGAGGGCGAGAAGCTCAACGGCAAGACCATCAGCATCACGCAGAAGGCCGGCGTCGATGGCCGCCTGTTCGGCTCGGTCACCAACCACGATATCGCCGAAGCGCTGGGCAAGGCCGGCTTCAAGGTCGTGAAGTCCCAGGTGCGTCTGCCCAACGGTCCGCTGAAGACCGTGGGCGAGCACCCGGTGACGGTGGCGTTGCACACCGACGTGGTGGTCGACGTGAACGTGACGGTGGTCGGCGAGACCGACTGAGTCTTCTGTCCGCTCGCGACGAAGGCCGGCATTCGCCGGCCTTTGTTTTTGCGGCGGCGCCTGTACAGCGCCGCCCCCAGGCCACCCACCGGATTTCCACAGACTTGCCCACAACGGCGGGTCGGCGACCGGCATAAGATTGAACGATGTCAGCCATTTTCTCCGGGGGCGGCGCGCGCCCTGACGCCCGCGGCGACGACGAGGTCGCCCGACTGCGCATCCCGCCGCAATCCATCGAGGCCGAGCAGAGCGTGCTGGGGGGGCTGCTGATCGACAACGGCGCCTGGGACCGGGCCGGCGACCTGCTGAACGACGGCGATTTCTACCGCCACGAGCACCAGTTGATCTACGGTGCCATCGGCAAGCTGATCAACGCCAGCAAGCCGGCCGACGTGATCACCGTCTACGAGCAGCTGCAGTCGCTCGGCAAGGCCGAGGAGGTGGGCGGGCTGGCCTACCTGAACCAGCTCGCGCAGAGCGTGCCGAGCGCGGCCAACCTGCGCCGCTATGCCGAGATCGTGCGCGAGCGCAAGATCCTGCGCGACCTGGTCGCCACCAGCGATGAGATCGCCACCAACGCCTTCAACCCGCGCGGTCGCGCGGTCTCCGAGATCCTCGACGAGGCCGAGGGCAAGATCTTCAAGATCGGCGAGGCCGGCTCGCGCACCAAGCAGGGCTTCCAGGGCATGGACACCCTGGTCGTGCAGCTGATCGACCGCGTGACCGAACTGGCCGAGAACGGCGCCGAGGAAGTGACCGGCGTGCGTACCGGCTTCTACGACCTCGACCGCATGACCGCCGGCCTGCAGCCGGGCGACCTGATCGTGCTGGCGGCGCGCCCGTCGATGGGCAAGACCGCGTTCGCGCTCAACATCGGCGAGCACGTCGCGGTGCAGGAAGGCCTGCCGGTGGTGGTGTTCTCGATGGAAATGGGCGCCTCCCAGCTGGCGTTGCGGATGGTGGGTTCGCTCGGCCGCATCGACCAGTCGGGGCTGCGCACCGGCCGGCTGCGTGATGACGAGTGGGGGCGTCTGACCGAGGCGGTCGACAAGCTCGGCAAGGCCAGCGTCTTCATCGACGAGAGCGCGGCGCTGACGCCGAGCGAACTGCGCGCCCGCGCCCGCCGTCAGGCGCGCCAGTGCGGCCAGCTCGGCCTGATCGTGGTCGACTACCTGCAGCTGATGAGCGGCTCCAGCTCGAACGAGGAGAACCGCGCCACCGTGATCGGCGAGATCTCGCGCGGCCTGAAGTCACTGGCCAAGGAACTGAAGTGCCCGGTGATCGCGCTGTCGCAGCTCAACCGCAGCGTCGAGACGCGCACCGACAAGCGACCGATGATGAGCGACCTGCGCGAGTCGGGCGCGATCGAGCAGGATGCCGACGTCATCATGTTCATCTACCGCGACGAGTACTACAACAAGGACACCAAGGAGCCTGGTGTTGCCGAGATCATCATCGGCAAGCAGCGTAACGGCCCGGTCGGCACGGTGAAGCTCACCTTCCTGAAGCCCCTGACCAAGTTCGACAACCTCGCGCCGGGCAGCAGCGGCAGCGACTACTGACGCCCGGGCGGGGTTTCAGGGTGGGCGGCTTGACAGTCGGCCCCCATGTACATACGCTGTCCATGGACAGGGGCAAGGGGCCCCGATCGGGAGAGACGACATGGCCGCAGCCGTCGAACGCATCGTGGTGCAGGCAACCTCGCAGGACAAGAAGGCGATCGCCGCCAAGGCGAAGCGTCTGGATCTGCCCGTGTCGGAACTGATGCGCCGCGGCGCCTTCGCCTACGAGGCCAAGGAAGCGGACCAGGAACTGGGCGTACTGGCCGATGCCGCGCGCGATGCTGCCGATCGCGCCGGCGCCGCCATCGACGATGCACTGAGCTTTATCGAGGCGAGCAACAAGCGCATCGCCGCGATGGAGGCGAAGGCGTCCCGCTCGCCGAAACCAGCCGCCGGCCGGGCAGCGGTGCGCAAGGCCGCCTGATGGGCGTCACCGACCGCGTCTGGGGCGCGCTCACCTCGATGATCAAGCTCGAGGACAAGGTCAACCGGCAGTCCGACGCGATGAAGCTGCAGCAGCAGAAGATCGAGGACCTGACCGGCCGCGTGATCCGGCTCGAAGCCCAGCTCGAACTGCTGACCACGGCTGCGGTCGTGAAGCGGTTGAAGAACGACTGAGCCTCGGCCGCGCGACCGGCGCGACCGTCAGTGGAAATCGCGCGAACTCGTCGCCAGCCGGCCCAGCCAGGGCGTCATGTCGACCAGTCGCCGCGCCAGCAGGTGCGTCACGCCTTCCGGCGAGCGCTGCCATTCCCCGGCCACGGCCAGCAGGCGTGAGGCGAGCAGCGCCTGGCGGAAGCGCTCGCGCACGCCCTTCCAGACGATCACGTTGACCGAGCCGGTCTCGTCTTCCAGCGTGACGAAGATCGTGCCCTTGGCGGTCTCGGGCTGCTGGCGGCCGACGACGATGCCGCAGGCCCAGACGCGGCAGCCATCCTTCAGGGCGCCGAGCTCCCGCGCGTTGCGCCAGCCACGCTGTACGAGTCGCGGACGCAGCAGCGCCAGCGGATGGCGGCGCAGCGTGAGCTGGGTGCTGGCGTAGTCGAGCGTGATCTCCTCGGCCTCGGGCGGCGCGGGCAGGACGAGAGGGTCTTCGCGATGCGGCGCGTCGGCGAGCAGGGCGGTGCGGCGGGGCTGGCCACTCGCATGCCACGCCTGTTGCCGGCGGTGGCCGGCCAGGCTCTGCAGTGCGTCGGCGCGGGCCAGCACCTGCAGGGCCTGGGGATCGAGCCCGGCGCGCCGCGCCAGGTCGTCGAGGCTGGCGAATGTCGACACAGCGCGGGCAGCCACGATGCGGTCGGCGGCCGCCTCGCTGAAGCCAGAGACGAGGCGCAGCCCCAGGCGTACGGCGGGCTGCAGCGAGCGTGCCGCGCAGGGCGTGCTGCCCGGTGACGCCGGCTCGAGCGTGCAGTCCCAGCCGCTATGGCCCACGTCGACCGGGCGCACTTCGACCGCGTGGCGCCGTGCGTCCTGGACCAGCTGCGACGGTGCGTAGAAGCCCATCGGTTGCGAGTTCAGCAGCGCGGCCAGGAAGATCGCCGGCTCGTGGCACTTGAGCCAGGCGCTCAGGTAGGCCAGCAGCGCGAAGCTGTAGGCGTGGCTCTCCGGGAAGCCGTACTCGCCGAAGCCCTTGATCTGCTCGAAGATGCGCTCCGCGAACTCGCGGTCGTAGTTCTTTTCCACCATGCGACCGACGATGCGCTGGTGGAATTGCTGCAAGCCGCCCTTGCGTTTCCAGGCCGCCATCGCGCGGCGCAGTTCGTCGGCATTGCCGCCGCTGAAATCGGCCGCGATCATGCAGATCTGCATCACCTGCTCCTGGAAGATCGGGATGCCGAGCGTTCGCTCGAGTGCGTCCTCCAGCTCCTTATAGCGAGGCGGTGGTCGCTGGCCTTGGTGCTCCAACTCGCGTTGCTTCAGGTAGGGATGCACCATGCCGCCACTGATCGGGCCCGGCCGCACGATCGCGACCTGGACCACCAAGTCGTAGAACTTGCGGGGCTTCAACCGGGGCAGCATGCTCTGCTGGGCTCGGCTCTCGATCTGGAACACGCCCACGGTGTCGGCTTTCTGGATCATTTCGTAGGTGGCGATGTCCTCGCGCGGAATGTCCTGCATCCGCCATGACGGGGATGTGGGTGCGCCGCCGTTGGCGCCGGGCGGTGGGCCGCGCCAGTCGGTGATCAGCGCGAGCGCGCGCTTCAGCGCGCTCAGCATGCCCAGCGCCAGCACGTCGACCTTCAGCAGCCCCAGCGACTCGAGATCGTCCTTGTCCCACTGGATCACGCGGCGGTCCTTCATCGCGGCTTTCTCGATCGGCACCAGGCGTGACAACGCGTCCCGCGCGATGACGAATCCGCCGACGTGCTGCGACAGGTGCCGCGGAAAGCCGATCAGCGCGGCGCTCAGCGCCAGCCACTGCCGGGTGACCGGGGCGTCCGGATCGAAGCCGGCCTCGACCAGCCGGGCGGGCAGCGCCGCACGCCCGTCGAACCACTGGTGGCTCTTCGCGAGGCGGTCGATGCGCTGCCCGTCCAGCCCCAACGCCTTGCCGACCTCGCGCACCGCGCCGCGCACGCGGTAGGTCGAGAGCGCCGCTGCCAGCGCGGTGCGGTGCGTGCCGTACTTGCCGTAGATGTACTGGATGACTTCCTCGCGCCGCTCGTGTTCGAAGTCGACATCGATGTCGGGGGCCTCGCCACGCTCCTCGCTGATGAAGCGCTCGAACAGCAGCGGGGTCTGCGTCGGGTCGACCTCGGTGATGCCCAGGCAGTAGCAGACCGCCGAATTGGCGGCCGAGCCGCGACCCTGGCACAGGATGCCCTTGGAGCGGGCGAAGCGCACCACGTCGTGCACGGTGAGGAAGAAGGCCTCGTAGCGCTTGCGGAAGATCAGCGCGAACTCGCGTTCGATCTGCGCCTGCACCGTGCCGGGCACCCCGCCGGGATAGCGCACGCAGGCCCCTTCCTCGGTCAGGCGCCGCAGGTGGCTGCTGGCCGTCTCGCCGACCGGCACGATCTCGTCCGGGTACTCGTACTTCAGCTGCTCCAGCGAGAAGTCGCAGGCCCGCGCGAGGTCCACGCTGCGCTGCAGCCACTCGGGACGGCAGAGCTGCGCCAGCGCCAGCCGCGAGCGCAGGTGCTGCTCGGCGTTGCGCATCAGCGCGTAGCCGCAGTCGGCGACGCGGCGCTTCAGGCGGATCGCGGTCAGCGTGTCCTGCAGCGGCTTGCGCGAGCGCACGTGCATCAGCACGTCGCCCGCCGCCGCCAGTGGCAGGCCGGAGGCGGCCGATGCGTCGAGCAGGCGCTCCACGAAGGACTCGTCGTCGGCCCAGCGCAGCAGCTCGACCGCGATCGAGGCGCGCTCGCCGCAGCGGCCCGCCAGCCAACGGGCCTGCGCGAGCAGGGTGGCGTGAGGCTCGTCGCGGCGTGGGATCAGCAGCGCCAGGCAGTCGGGCACGCCGGCGGCATGGCCCTGGCCGGCCAGCAGCGCATCGAGGTCGTCGACGCTCAGTTGGTAGTGCCCCTTGGCGCTGCGGCCGCGACCGAGCGTGATGAGACCACAGATCTGGCATAGCCTTCGCGGTTCTTCGCCAGCAGCACCAGGCGGCAGCCCGGTGCGGTGGGCGAGGCCGCGAGCGTGAACTCGCTACCGATGATCAGGGCCGGCAACGGCGGGTTGCCGTTCTCGCGCAGCCGCTTCAGCGCCGCATGCGCCCGCACCACGCCGGCCACCGAGCACTCGTCGGTGATCGCGATCGCCGCATAGCCGAGCTGGGCGGCGCGCTCCACCAACTCCTGCGGGTGCGAGGCGCCGGTCAGGAAGCTGAAGTTCGAGCGGCAGTGCAGCTCCGCGTAGGCCGGCAGCCCGGGTCGCGTCCAGTGCAGCGGCGGCGGCGGGGGCGATGCCGGCTGCGGCGTCTTGGGATGGGCTGGTTGCGGCATCGTCTCACCCGAACCAGCCGTGCAGGAACCAGCCCCCCGACGAGGCGTCGCCGGGGTGCTCGCGGTAGATCCAGCGCAGCCGGTGGTCGGGGCCCTCGGCCACGTGGTAATCGCGCCGCACCAGCGCGCCGTCGAACCAGCCGGCCTCGATGCGCTCGGCCCGCGAGCACACCCGCAGGGGCCCACCATGCCGCGGCCGGCCCAGGGCATCGCTGGCCAGCGGCAGCGGCAACGGCAGCAACCAGAGTGGTCGGGGGGCGGTGGGAGCGGGCGCCGTGGTCGCAAAGGGCGCTGGGGGCGGTTCGCCGACCGACCGGACACGCTGCGCGTGCTCGGGTCGGTGATCGGCCCGCGGCACCCAGCGCCGCACGTGATCACTCCCCAGCCGCGCGGTCAGTCGGTCAAGCAGCGCGGCGTGTTCGCCGTCCTGCCGGCCTGGTCCGGGCAGCAGCTCGCCAGGCGTGCCGCCGTGCGGCACGGCGGCTTCCAGTTCGAGCGCGAGCTCGTAGACCGGCGCGGCGAGCACATGGCGCTGCAGGCGCTCGCGCCACAGCAGCGCGAGCTGGGCGATGTCGCGGCTCGGGGCCGACAGCTGCAGTCGCAGCCGGGTGTCGGGGCAGGGCTCGCGGCCGTGCTCATGGCGCAGTCTCAGTGCCAGCACCGTGACGGCCTGCCAGCGCAGCTGCAGCCAACCGCGCAGTGCCGGCAGCAGAGCCTCGACGGCGGCCATCAGCACCGCAGCCTCGTCGGCGCGCTGCAGCAGTTCGCGTCGGGCCAGGAAGTGCTCGGGCGGCACGAACCACGGCCTCGGGTCTGGGGCATCGCCATAGCAGCGGTCGAGCGCCCGGCCCAGGTCCACGCCGAGCCGGCGCTGCAGACCGGCACGTGGCAGCGCGCGCAGCGCCCCGAAGGTCCGGATCCCCAGCGCCTGCAGCAACTCGCTCTGGTGGAGGCTGGGCGGCAGCAGACGCGCCAGGCTCGCTACCGGCAGCCGATCCAGCTGCTGCGCACTGCTCCGGGCCTGCAGTGCATGTCGCCGGGCCAGGCCGCTGGTGGCGAACAGCCAGGCGGCGCCGGGGGTGGGCGCACAGCCCGTCCGCACCTGCACCCCGCTCGTGCGCGCCAGGGCTTGTGCTCGGTGCAGCAGCGCATGGATGCCGCCGAACAGCCGCAGCGTGCTCTGCACTTCGAGCAGCACCCCGTCCGGAATGAGGCTCAGGTGGGGCGTGAGCGCAGCGAGCGCCAGGGCCAGTCGCTCGACCAGCGCGGCCTCGCGCGGCCGGTCACGCGGGAACACGACGAGCTGCGGCAGCAGGGACAAGGCCGTGGCCACGCTCTGCCCGGCCCGCACCCCGAGGGCGTGCGCCGCGCGGTTGGCGCCGAGCAGCATGTGCTGCTCGGTCACCGCCACCGGCAGCGCGGCCTCAAGCCCGGTGTGCGAACCGGGCAGAGCTTGCAGCGGCAGCTGGGGCAGGTAGAGGGCGATCCACAGCATCGTGAGGACTCCCAGTGAGCGGCGACGCGGGGCGCACCGATGCCGGCCAGGGCAGGGCCAGCTGCAGGGGGCGGGCCATCGGCGGGCCGCGGCGCTTGAACACGTCGACGGCCAGGGCATGGCCCGGCAGCGGTTGACAGGCCAGGCGCAGCGGCGCCGGGCTGCTCAGCGAGCGGGCCGCGGGCGCCTGCAGGCTCAGCAAGGGCGTGAGACCCGCTTGCGCGGCCAGGTGCAGGCGGCGCAGCGTGGGGCGGGTCACCGGCCGTTCGCTCCACCACAGCACGGCGGCGCAGCTGCCGGCGCGCACCGCCTGCTCGGCGGCCCAGGCGGCATCGATCGCTGTCTGCGGCGCCAGGCACAGCAGCCGTGAGCCGTCCAGGCCGAGGGCCTGCAGCGCGCTCAGGCAAGGCCAGCCCGGGGGGTTGATCCAGACCATCTCCCGCGCGGTGTCCTGGCGCTGCTCCAGACTGCGCAGCCAAGGTGCCAGCAGCGTCAGTTCGCCGCAGGCCGGCGTGGCCAGCAGTTCGGTGAGGCCGCTCGCGGGCCAGCCTCCGCCAGGCAACTGCTCGTCGAGCGCCGGCCATCCGGTGGAAAGGGTCGGCAGCGGCGGCCGAGCCAGCACGCCGGCCCGCCATAGCGCAGCCCCGGGGCGGTCCATGAAGGAGGCCAGGCCGCGCGGCGGTGGCGACGGTGCGGTGGCGGCGGGGTCGAAGAGCATGGCGGAGAAGCAGACGGAGATGAATACTGTACATAAATACAGTATCCATGTGCGCGATTCCGCTCCATGCAGATCCCCGTCGGCGGAGGCCCCCGGGATTGGCTTACGGGTTCATCCGGTGTGCGGCGAGGGTGAAGGCCGGCACGCTCGCGCTTGCATTTCGCACCACCCCTGTCCCAGGAGACATTGATGAGCACCCCCGACACCTGCTGCAGCATCGCGCCTTATTTCAAGGTGGCGCCCGGCAAGCTCGATGAGTTCAAGGCGCTGACCGCGCGCTTCATCGAGAAGACACGCAGCGAACCCAAGTGCGCGCACTACGCCTTCAGCTTCGATGGCGATGCGGCGCACTGCCGCGAAGGCTATGACGGTGCAGCAGGCCTGCTGGCCCACCTGGAAAATGTCGGTGCCCTGCTGGGCGAGGCACTGAAGATCGCTGAAGTGACGCGGGTCGAAGTGCACGCGACAGCAGCCGACATCGAGCAACTGCGCGAGCCGCTGAAGGGCCTGAACCCGCAGTACTTCGTGCTGCAGAGCGGCGGCTTCCGCCGCTGAGGCAAGCCCGGGCCGGATGAAGCCCATCCTCTGGGCTTCATCCGCCGAGCGCGCGGTTCAGACGCGCTCGAAGATCGCGGCGATGCCCTGACCGCCGCCGATGCACATCGTCACCAGCGCGTAGCGGCCGCCGGTGCGCTGCAGTTCGTACAGGGCCTTGGTGGTGATGATGACGCCGGTTGCGCCGACCGGGTGGCCGAGCGAGATGCCCGAGCCGTTGGGGTTGACCTTGGCAGGATCGAGGTCGAGCTCGCGCACCACGGCACAGGCCTGCGCGGCGAAGGCTTCGTTGGACTCGATCACATCGAGGTCCTGCACCTTGAGGCCGGCCTTCTTCAGTGCGAGTTGGGTCGCTGGCACCGGCCGATGCCCATGATCTTCGGCTCCACGCCGGCATGGGCGTAGGCCACCAGGCGTGCCAGCGGCTTCAGGCCCCCGGCCTTGACAGCCTCGGCGCTGGCCAGCACCACGGCCGCCGCGCCATCGTTGATACCCGAGGCATTGCCGGCCGTGACCAGGCCGCCGTCCTTCTTGAACGCGGGCTTCATCTTGGCCAGCGTTTCGACCGTGGTGTCGGCCTTCACGTGCTCGTCGGTGTCGAAGCTCACGGTTCCCTTGCGGGTGACGATCTCGACCGGCACGATCTGGCTCTTGAAGCGGCCCTCGGCGATCGCCTTGGCGGCGCGGTGGTGACTCTCGGCGGCCAGCTCGTCCATCATGCTGCGGGTGATGCCGAACTGCTCGGCCACGTTCTCCGCGGTGATGCCCATGTGGATCTTGTGGAAGGGGTCGTGCAGGATGCCGACGGTGTAGTCGACCATGGCCGTGTCGCCCATGCGCGCGCCCCAGCGGGCCGTGTTCACGTGGTAGGGGCCGCGTGACATCGACTCGGCGCCGGCCCCGATGGCCAGCTCGCAGTCACCCAGCAGCACCGACTGCGCCGCCGAGACGATGGCCTGCAGGCCCGAACCGCACAGGCGGTTCACGTTGAAGGCCGGCGTTTCCTTCGACAGCCCGGCGTTGATCGCGGCGACGCGGCTCAGGTAGGCGTCGCGCGGTTCGGTCGGGATCACGTTGCCCATGGCCAGGTGGCCAATGCTGTCGGCCGCTGCGCCGCTGCGCTCGATCGCTGTCCTGACCGCCAGCGTGGCCAGGTCGGCCAGGGGCGTGTCCTTCAGCGTGCCGCCGTAGGTGCCGATGGCGGTGCGCGCGGCACCGACGACGAAGACGTCTCGGGAAATGGTCATCGCAGGTCTCCTTTTGTGCAGAGCATCAATTGTGCGCCTGCCGCCCGCGGGCACCCCTACCCGTGCAGGTGGGCCTACAACACGTCCGACGCGTAATCGGCCAGCCGCGAGCGTTCGCCGCGCGCCAGCATCACGTGGCCGCTGTGTGGCCAGCCCTTGAAGCGGTCGACCGCGAAGGTGAGGCCCGAACTGCCTTCGGTGAGGTAGGGCGTGTCGATCTGCGCCAGGTTGCCCAGGCAGACGATCTTCGTGCCCGGCCCGGCGCGCGTGATCAGCGTCTTCATCTGCTTGGGCGTCAGGTTCTGCGCCTCGTCGATCAGCACGAACTTGTTCAGGAAGGTGCGCCCGCGCATGAAGTTCAGGCTCTTGATCTTGATCTTGCTGCGGACCAGGTCATTGGTCGCGGCGCGGCCCCATTCGCCGGCGCCCGAGTCATTCTTGGACAGCACCTCGAGGTTGTCGTCGAGCGCGCCCATCCACGGGCCCATCTTCTCTTCCTCGGTGCCGGGCAGGAAGCCGATGTCCTCGCCGACCGGCACGGTCACGCGGGTCACGATGATCTCGCTGTAGCGGCGATCGTCCATCACCTGCGACAGGCCGGCGGCCAGCGTCATCAGCGTCTTGCCGGTGCCGGCGGTGCCGGTGAGGGTGATGAAGTCGCAGTCCGGGTCCATCAGCAGGTTCAGCGCGAAGTTCTGCTCGCGGTTGCGTGCGGTCACGCCCCAGATGGCGTTCTTGGCATGCGAGTAGTCCTTCAGCGTCTTCAGCACCGCGGTCTTGCCGGTGATCTCGGTGACCTTCGCGTAGAGCGGTGCGGCGCCCGGGGTCTCGAGGTAGACGAACTGGTTGACCATCAGCACCGGCACCAGCGGCCCGGCGATGCGGTAGAACGTGGAGCCGCCTTGCTGCCAGCTCTCCATGGTCTTGCCGTGGCGCTCCCAGAAGTCGGCCGGCAGCGGCAGCACACCGGTGTAGAGCAGGTCGCCGTCTTCCAGCGTCTTGTCGTTGAAGTAGTCCTCGGCCGGCAGGCCCAGCGCACGGGCCTTGATGCGCATGTTGATGTCCTTGGACACCAGCACCACGTCTCGTGTCGGGTGCTGCTCGCGCAGGCCTTGCACCACGCCCAGGATCTGGTTGTCGGCCTTGCCCTGCGGCAGCCCGGCCGGCAGCTTGGCGTCGAGGAAGGTGGTCTGGAAGAACAGGGTGCCTCCGGCCTCCTTGTGACCGGTCTTCGCGAGCGCTACGCCGGCTGCGGGATCGAACTTCGCGCTGTCGGCGCCGCCGGCCAGTGCGTCGAGCTCGCGGCTGACCTGGCGCACGTTGCGCGAGACCTCGCTCATGCCCTTCTTGTGCCCGTCGAGCTCCTCGAGCGTGATCATCGGCAGGTAGACGTCGTGCTCGTCGAAGCGGAACAGCGACATCGGGTCGTGCATCAGAACGTTGGTGTCCAGGACGAAGAGCTTGGGCGGGCCGCTGGCGCGCGGCTTGCGCGGGCGCGGTTCCGTGGCGGTGCCGCGGCTGATGGCCTTGACCGGCAGGTAGCCGGCCGCCGGGGCCTGTACTGCTCGCGGCGTGGCAGCGGTGC
>NZ_AZND01000049.1:0-20438 GCF_000576205.1 Methylibium sp. T29
GGCGTGCGGTGCTGGACGCGCTGATCGCGCTGGCCGCCCGGCGCGGCGACCGCGAGATCGTGCTGAGCGCCCAGCTCTCGGCCGTGCCGTTCTACGCACGCGCCGGCTTCACGCAGAGCGGTCCGGGCTTCGAGGAAGCGGGCATCCCACACGTGGAGATGCGCCGCAGCCTGTAGCGCGCCGGCATCGGCCGCGCTTGGTGCGACCGGCGCTGCGAGGCATCATGCCGGGATCATGACGAGGCAGCCCCGATGAGCACCGCAAGCGACGCACTGTTCAAGAAACTGGCCAACGACCTGGGCGTGGAGTTCTCCGAGGAGATTCGCGCCGTGCCGCACTACGAGGTGTCGGTCGAGCACGACGGCATCCTCTACGTCAGCGGCCAGATCCCGCGCATCCGCGGTGCGGTAGCGGTGGCAGGGCGCGTCGGCGCCGAGATCTCGCGCGAGGAGGCCCGCCATGCGGCCCGCATCTGCGTGGTGAAGGCGCTGGCCGTCGTGCGCCAGGCCGCCGGCGGCGACCTGAGCCGCGTGAAGCGCATCCTGCGCATGACGGTCTACGTGCAGAGCGCGCCGAACTTCACCGAGCACAGCGAGGTGGCCGACGCCGCCTCGGACATTCTCTACACGCTGTTCCAGCCGGGCGGCGGCCACACCCGCACCACGGTCGGCGTGGCCCAGCTGCCCAAGAACGCGGCGGTCGAGATCGACATGATCGTCGCGCTGGGCGACCGCGAGGCGGGCAGCAGCACGTTCTGAGCGGCCGGGGCGGACCGCGCGGCGGTTCAGGCGGTCGCGCTCAGCGCTTCGATGGCTTCGCCCAGCTCGAGCCAGCGCGTCTCGAAGGTCTCGATCTGCTCGCTGAGCAGCTTGAGGCGCTTGCCGCGCTCGGCGCGTTCGGCCGCCGTCAGCGACGGGTCGGACAGGCTGGCCGCCAGGCGTCGCGCTCCGGCACCGCCGTGGCCAGCCGGGCTTCGAGCTTGCCGAACTCGGCCTTCAGCGGACGGGCCTGCTCGGCTGCCCGCTGGCGCGCCTGGGCCTGGGCCTTGCGGTCCTCGCGGCGGTCGACAGGCTCGTCCGGGGCTTTCGACGGCTTCGCGGTCGCCTCGACCACGGTCGGCGCTGCGGTCGCGCCCCGCGCCGCCTGGGCGTAGGCGCGGGCCTGCTCGCGCGACTGCTCCAGCAGCCAGCGCTGGTAGTCGTCGAGGTCGCCGTCGAACTCGCGCACGCCGCCGGCGGTGACGAGCCAGAACTCGTCGCAGACCTCGCGCAGCAGCGCGCGGTCGTGGCTGACCAGCATCACGGTGCCCTCGAACTCGTTGAGCGCCAGGGACAGCGCCTCGCGGGTGGCGAGGTCGAGGTGGTTGGTCGGCTCGTCGAGCAGCAGCAGGTTGGGGCGCTGCCAGACGATCATCGCCAGCACCAGGCGCGCCTTCTCGCCGCCGCTCAGCGAGCCGACCGGTTGGTGGACCATGTCGCCGGTGAAGCGGAACTGGCCCAGGAAGTTGCGCAGCTCCTGCTCGCGCGCGCCCGGCGAGACCTGCTTGGCCAGCCGGATCATGTGTTCCATCGGCCCGCTCTCGGGCGTCAGCACGTCCATCTCCTGCTGTGCGAAGTAGCCGATCGCCAGGCCCTTGCCCTCGGTCACGCTGCCGCCCAGCGCCGGCAGGGCGCGCGCCAGCGTCTTGACCAGCGTCGACTTGCCCTGGCCGTTGGCACCGAGGATGCCGATGCGCTGGCCCGGCATGACCGAGCGGTCGATGTCGCGCACGATGGTGATCGGCTCGCCGCCTTCGACCGCGTAGCCACAGCGCATTTCGCGCATGGCCAGCATGGGGTTGGGCAGGTTGTCGGGCTCCCGGAACTCGAAGGCGAAGTCGGCCGCGGTCAGCACCGGCGCGATCTTCTCCATGCGCTCCAGCGCCTTCACGCGGCTCTGTGCCTGCTTGGCCTTGCTGGCCTTGGCCTTGAAGCGGTCGATGAAGCGCTGCAGCTGCGCCACCTTCTCCTGCTGGCGCCCGAATGCGGCCTGCTGCTGGCTCATGCGCTCGGCGCGCATGCCCTCGAAGGCGCTGTAGTTGCCGCCGTAGCGCGTGAGCTGGGTCTCCTCGAGGTGCACCGTCACGCGGGTGATGGCGTCGAGGAACTCGCGGTCGTGGCTGATGACCAGCATGGTGCCCTCGTAGCGCTGCAGCCAGGCCTCCAGCCACACCAGCGCGTCGAGGTCCAGGTGGTTGGTGGGCTCGTCGAGCAGAAGCAGGTCGCTCGGGCACATCAGCGCGCGGGCCAGCTGCAGCCGCATGCGCCAGCCGCCGGAGAAGCTGTTGACCGGCGCGTCCAGCTGGGCGCTCTTGAAGCCCAGGCCCAGCATCAGCGCCTGGGCCCGCGGCGAGGCGTCGAAGGCGCCGACCTCGGCGAGCAGGCCGTGCGCCTCGCCGATCGCGTTGCCGTCGTCGGCCGCTTCGGCGGCGGCCAGCGCGGCCTGTGCCTCCATCAACCGGGTGTCGCCTTCCAGCACGAAGGCGGTGGCCGGCTGGTCGGTCTCGGGCATGTTCTGCGCCACCTCGGCCATGCGCCAGCGCGGCGGGATCGAGAAATCGCCGGCATCGGCCTGCAGTCGGTGCGTCAGCAGCGCGAACAGCGAGGACTTGCCGGCGCCGTTGCGGCCGACCAGGCCGACCTTCTCGCCGGGGTTCAGCGTGAGGTTGGCGCCGTGCAGCACGATCTTGGGGCCGCGGCGCAGGGTGAGATTCTTGAGAACGATCATGAGGACAGCAGGGAAGCCCGGGTCAGCAGCAGCACCTGGTCGTCGCCGGCGCTGGTTTCGAGCCACACGGCCTCGAGGGTGGGAAAGGCGCGCTCGAAGTTCGCGCGCTCGTTGCCGATCTCCAGCACGAGCACGGCATCTTCGGTCATCTGCGCCGGCGCGTCTTGCAGCAGCTTGCGCACGAAGTCCATGCCGTCCTCACCACCGGCCAGCGCCAGCTCGGGTTCGGCCTGGTACTCGGGCGGCAGGTCCGCCATCGACGCGGCATTCACGTAGGGCGGGTTGCAGAGGATCAGGTCGTAGGGGCCGTGCACGCGCGCCAGGCCGTCGGAGCGTAGCAGCGTGACGCGATCGCCCAGGCCGTGAGCGTCGACGTTGATCTTCGCCACGGCGAGCGCGTCCTCGGACAGGTCGCTGCCGTCGACGCTCACCTCGGGCCAGGCCATCGCGGCCAGCACCGCGAGGCTGCCGTTGCCGGTGCACAGGTCGAGCACGCGCCGCGTGTGGGCGCCGAGCCAGGCGTCGATCGTGCCGTCGGCCAGCAGCTCGGCGATGAAGCTGCGCGGCACGATGGTCCGCTCGTCGACGTAGAAGGCCACGCCCTGCAGCCAGGCCTGCCTGGTCAGGTAGGCCGCCGGCAGGCGTTGGCGGATGCGACGGTCGATCAGCGCGTCGACCACCAATCGCTCGCTCGCGGACACCGGTCGCGCGGCGTGCTCGTCCAGCCCGTCGAGCGGCAGGTCCAGCGCCCACTGCACCAGCCAGGCGGCCTCGTCGAAGGCATGGGTCGTGCCGTGCCCGAACGACACCCCGGCCTCCTGCAGGCGCGCGGCCTGCGCCTCGACCAGCTCGATCAGCGTCATGCGACCAGACGCTCGAGCGTGCTGCGGTAGATCTCCTTCAGCGGCTCGATCTCGGCCACCGCGACGTGCTCGTCGATCTGGTGGATGCTGGCATTGACCGGCCCGCATTCGACCACCTGCGGGCAGACGGTGGCGATGAAGCGGCCGTCGGAGGTGCCGCCGGTGGTGGACAGCTCGGTCGTGCGGCCGGTCACCTGCAAGATCGCGCTGCCC
Organism: Methylibium sp. T29; assembly: GCF_000576205.1. Taxonomy (NCBI): domain Bacteria; kingdom Pseudomonadati; phylum Pseudomonadota; class Betaproteobacteria; order Burkholderiales; family Sphaerotilaceae; genus Methylibium; species Methylibium sp. T29. Next base: position 3,843 of record NZ_AZND01000049.1, read on the forward strand.
AGCGCCTCGGTCAGGCTGCCGGGGCGCGTGAGGAAGGGCCGACCGCCCAGCGTCCAGTCGATCGTGTACTGCAGGCCGTGGCGGTCCAGCACCGCGGCGAGGCGCTGCTGCAGGGTCTCCGGCGTCGATTCGGTCGAGAAACGGAAGTTGAAGTCGACCACCGCCTCACCCGGGATGACATTGCTCGCGCCGGTGCCCGCGTGCAGGTTCGAGACCTGCCAGCTGGTCGGCGGGAAATGTTCGTTGCCGCCGTCCCAGACCACTTGCACCAGCTCGGCCAGCGCCGGCGCCACCGCGTGGATCGGGTTCTTCGCCAGGTGCGGGTAGGCGATGTGACCCTGCACGCCTTGCACGACCAGCCGGCCCGACAGCGAGCCGCGGCGGCCGTTCTTGATCATGTCGCCCACCGCGTTCACCGAGGTCGGTTCGCCGACGATGCAGCCGTCGAGCCGCTCGCCGCGCGCCTGCAGCCAGCGCACCACCTGCGTGGTGCCATCGAGCGCCGGGCCTTCCTCATCGCTGGTCAGCAGCAGCGCGATCGAACCAGCGTGTCGGGGATACGCCGCGACGAACTCCTCGATCGCGACCACCATGCAGGCGATCGAGGTTTTCATGTCGGCCGCGCCGCGCCCGTAGAGACGGCCATCGCGGTGGCTGGGCACGAACGGGTCGCTGGTCCAGCGCTCCAGCGGGCCGGTGGGCACCACGTCGGTGTGGCCGGCGAACACGAGCGTGAAGCCGTCGGCGGAACGGCCGCGGCGCACGGCCCACAGATTGGTGACGCGGAAGTCGTCCGGGCCGCTCTCGAGGGTGTGGCAGTCGAAGCCCAGCGCCTGGAGCCGCTGCGCGACCAGCGCCTGGCAGCCGGCGTCTTCGGGCGTGACGGAAGCGCGCGCGATCAGTTGCTCGGCGAGCGCAAGCGCCGTCGGGGGCAGGGCACTCATCCGCGCGATCGACTCACAGCGCGCCGAAGTTCGTGCGGCGATCGTCCTGCCGCACGTCGAGCGTGATGTCGGTGAAGGACGGACCCTCGTCCTTCTCTTCCTTCTTCGGCACCAGCTTCGACTGCGTGGGACTGTCGTTCTGCAGCCGCCACATCAGGTTGGTGGGCGAATCGGCATAGCTCAGGCCCTCGTCGCGGGTGATCACGCCGTCGTTGATCAGGCGGGCGAGCTCCTGCTCAAAGGTCTGCGAGCCCTCGGCCAGCGACTGCTCCATCGCCTCCTTGACGCCCGGGAAATCGCCCTGCGCCATCAGGTCGGCCACCAGCTTGGTGTTGAGCAGCACCTCGACGGCCGGCACCCGCCCGCCCTGGGTCGAGCGCACCAGGCGCTGCGACACCACGGCCTTGAGTGCGGAGGACAGGTCGCCCAGCAGGGCCGGGCGCGCCTCGGGCGTGTAGAAGCTCAGGATGCGGCCCAGCGCGTGGTAGCTGTTGTTGGCGTGCAGCGTCGAGACCACCAGGTGGCCCGACAGCGCATAGGAAATCGCCGCGGTCATGGTCTCGCGGTCGCGGATCTCGCCGATCAGGATGCAGTCGGGCGCCTGGCGCAGCGCGTTCTTCAGACCGATCTGCAGCGACTGCGTGTCGCGACCCACCTCGCGCTGGTTGACGATCGCCTTCTTGTTGGTGAACAGGAACTCGATCGGGTCCTCGATGGTGAGGATGTGGCCGGCGAGGTTGCGGTTGCGGTGCTCCAGCATCGCGGCGAGCGTCGTGCTCTTGCCGGTGCCAGTGGCGCCGGCCAGCAGGATCAGGCCGCGCTTCTCGAGGATCAGCGTGTTCAGGATCTCCGGCAGCTTCAGCGAATCGAGCGTCGGGATCTCCACCGGGATGCAGCGGAACACCGCGGCGATGGAGCCGCGCTGCCGGAAGGCGCTGAGCCGGAAGCTGCCGACGCCCTGCAGGCCGACGCCCATGTTCAGCTCGCCCAGCTCCTCCAGCTCCTCGAGCTGCTTGGGTGTCAGCAGCTCGGCCAGCAGCTGCCGCGGCTGCTCCGGCGTGAGCGACTGGTCGGACAGCTGCAGCAGCTGGCCGTTGATCTTGATCTGGATCGGCGCGTTGGCCGTGAGGTAGACATCCGAGGCCCGCTTCTCGGCCATCAGCCGCAGCACCCGCTCCATGTTTCCGCTCATCGCACCGACCCTTCCCGTTTGTTGTTCCGGTCGCCGCCCCCGCGCCGCTCGATCAGGCGCCGCGCAGCAGCTCGTTGATGCTGGTCTTGGCACGCGTCTGTGCGTCGACCTTCTTGACGATCACCGCACAGTACAACGAGTACTTGCCGTCCGCGCTGGGCAAATTACCGGAAACCACGACCGAACCCGCCGGCACGCGGCCGTAGCTCACCTCGCCGGTGGCGCGGTCGTAGATCTTGGTGCTCTGGCCGATGTAGACGCCCATGCTGATCACCGAGTTCTCCTCGACGATCACGCCTTCCACCACCTCGGAGCGGGCGCCGATGAAGCAGTTGTCCTCGATGATGGTCGGGTTGGCCTGCAGCGGCTCCAGCACGCCGCCGATGCCCACGCCGCCCGACAGGTGCACGTTCTTGCCGATCTGCGCGCAGGAGCCCACCGTCGCCCACGTGTCGACCATGGTGTTCTCGTCGACGTAGGCGCCGATGTTCACGTAGCTGGGCATCAGCACCGCGCCCTTGGCGATGTAGCTGCCGCGCCGGGCCACTGCCGGCGGCACCACGCGCACGCCGGTGGCCCGCATCGCGGCCTCGTCGAGGTGGGCGAACTTGGTGTCGACCTTGTCGAAGAAGCCCAGGTCGCCGGCCCGCATGATCTTGTTGTCGGTCAGTCGGAAGCTCAGCAGCACCGCCTTCTTGACCCATTGGTTCACCTGCCACTGGCCGACGCCCTGGCGCTCGGCCACGCGCAGGCGGCCCTTGTTCAGGTCGGAGATGACCTGCTCGACCGCCTCGCGCACTTCGGGCGCGTTGGCCGCGGTGATGGTGGCGCGGGACTCCCACGCGGCGTCGATGGTCGATTGCAGTTGGGTATGGGACATGGAGACTCAGCTGGACTGGATGAAGGAAACGATGCGTTCGGCCGCTTCGACGCATTCGTCGATGCCGGCCACGAGCGCCATGCGGATGCGCCCCTGGCCAGGTTCGTGCCCTGCGCCTCGCGGGCGAGGTAGCTGCCGGGCAGCACCGCCACATTGTATTGAGCGAGCAGCTCGCGGGCGAAGCGGATGTCGCTGCCGCCGCAGACGGCCGCCGGCAACCTGGCCCACAGGTAGAAGCCGGCATCGGGCAGCGCGACGTCCAGCACGCTGGCGAGCCTCGGCGTCACTTGCTCGAATTTCTGGCGGTAGAGCGCCCGGTTGGCCGCCACGTGGGCTTCGTCGCCCCAGGCCGCGAGGCTGGCGCGCTGCACCGCCGGGCCCATGGCGGCGCGTGGTAGGTGCGGTACAGCAGGAAGGCCTTCAGGATCGCCGCGTCGCCGGCCACGAAGCCCGAGCGCAGCCCCGGCACGTTGGAACGCTTGGACAGGCTGGTGAAGGCGATCAGGCGCCGGAAGTCGCTGCGCCCCAGCGCCAGCGCGGCCTGCAGGCTGCCGAGCGGTGGCTCGTCACGAAAATAGATCTCCGAGTAGCACTCGTCGGAGGCGATCACGAAGCCATGCCGGTCCGACAGCTCGAACAGCCGCTGCCATTCGTCGAGCGGCATCACCGCGCCGGTCGGGTTGCCCGGCGAACAGACGTAGAGCAGTTGGGTGCGGGCCCAGGTGGCGTCGTCGATGGCCGACCAGTCCACCGCGAAATTGCGCGCCGGATCGCTGTTGGCGAACACCGTCTGCGCACCGGCGAGCAGCGCCGCGCCTTCGTAGATCTGATAGAACGGGTTGGGGCAGACGACGGTGGCGCCGGGGCGCGTGGGGTCGATGACGGTCTGCGCCAGTGCGAACAGGGCCTCGCGCGAGCCGTTGACCGGCAGCAGCTGCGTCGACGCATCGAGCGTCACGCCGTAGCGCCGGTGCACCCAGGCTGCGCACGCCTCGCGCAGCGCCGGCTCGCCGGCCGTGGCCGGGTAGCTGGCCAGGCCGTCCAACGCTGCAGTAAGCGCCTCGCGGATGAAGGGCGGCGTCGGATGCTTGGGCTCGCCGATACCGAGGCTGATGGGCCGCAGCGCCGGATTCGGCAGCACGTCGCGGGTCAGTTCGCGCAGCCGCTCGAACGGGTAGGGCTGCAAGCGGGAAAGCAGGGGGTTCATGCGGGCGGATTATCCTGCGGGCTGCATCGTGAACGGCCCGCCCGACACCGCGATTCTTTCGTGTGCAAAATGCTTGCGGACGAACCAACGCCACCGCATGAGCCAGACACGCCGACTTCCCGCATCGCTTCCGGCCGACGCTTCGGACCTAGCGCTCGACGGCCAGTTGTGCTTTGCGCTGTACGCCGCGTCGCTGGCAATGACCAAGGTCTACCGGCCGCTTCTCGCGCGCATCGGCCTGACCTATCCGCAGTACGTGGTGCTGCTGGCGCTTTGGGAGTGCGACGGGCTCAATATCGGTGAGCTCGGCGAGCGCGTCTCGCTCGATTCAGGCACGCTGACGCCGCTGCTCAAGCGCATGCAGGCGCTCGGCCTGATCGAGCGCACCCGCAGCGCCGCCGACGAGCGCCAGGTGCTGATCACGCTGACGCGGGCCGGGCGTGATCTCAGCACCGCCGCGTTGACCATCCAGGAGCAGGTGGCCTGCGCGACGGCCTGTTCCAACCGGGAGCGCCAAGGCTTGACGCAGGCGCTGCAGCAGTTGAGGGCGGCGCTGCTCTCGAACGCCGACACCTGAGGGCCCGACCGCGGGCCTCGCTCAGGTCGGCAGCCCGCGCTCCGTGGCGTGCTGCGGCAGCACGACGAGCGGTTCGGGCTTCCAGCCCTTCTTGCGGTGCTCCGCGACCACGTTGGTGTAGATACCACCGCGCACGTACCACCTGGCGGTGATGCGGGCGAAGCGCGGCGCGGTGGTCTCGACGATCTTGCCGAGGATGTCGTTGGTGACCTTCTCGTGGAAGGCGCCCTCGTCGCGGAAGCTCCACATGTACATCTTCAGGCTCTTGAGCTCGACGCACAGCCCGTCGGCAATCATGTCGATCGTGAAGTGCGCGAAGTCGGGTTGCCCGGTCAGCGGGCACAGGCAGGTGAACTCTGGGATCTGGAACTGGATGACGTAGTCGCGCTCCGGCGCCGGGTTCGGGAACACATGCAGTTCCTTGCTCGGCGCGGTGGGCGGATTGGGGGGCATCGGGCGCTGCCGGGGCGGCGTGCGCGGGCTGGATTTCTTGGCGGTCTTGGCCATGGTTCGACGCCGCTGCACATCCCGCGCAGTCGACGTTTGCTTGCAGTTCAGGGGAGGGCCCGATGCTATCATCCCGAGCACTCTCAAGCCGGCTCGCGAGCCGGTTTCTCATTACAAATCAACGAGTTAGCGGCGCAGTGCGGGGCCACGCAACAGCCCGGCGCAGCGCCCTGCGAACCGCCCGCGATGCGCCTCAACTCGATCAAGCTCTCCGGTTTCAAGTCCTTCGCCGAGCCGACGAACTTCCAGCTGCCCGGTCAGCTCGTCGGCGTGGTCGGGCCGAACGGCTGCGGCAAGTCCAACATCATGGACGCGGTGCGCTGGGTGCTCGGCGAGAGCAAGGCATCCGAGCTGCGCGGCGAGTCGATGCAGGACGTGATCTTCAACGGCTCGGGCAACCGCAAGCCGGCCAGCCGCTCCAGCGTGGAGCTGGTGTTCGACAACGCCGATGCGCGCGCCGGCGGTTCCTGGGCCCAGTTCGCCGAGATCGCCGTCAAGCGCGTGCTCACCCGCGACGGCACCTCCAGCTACTACATCAACAACCAGCCGGTGCGGCGCCGCGACGTACAGGACGTGTTCCTCGGCACGGGCCTCGGGCCGCGCGCCTACGCGATCATCGGCCAGGGCACGATCAGCCGCATCATCGAGTCCAAGCCCGAGGAGCTGCGGCTCTTTCTCGAAGAGGCTGCCGGCGTCTCCAAGTACAAGGAACGCCGCCGCGAGACCGAGAACCGTCTGAAGGACACGCGCGAGAACCTGCAGCGTGTCGACGACATCCTGCGCGAGCTCAACGCCAACCTCGACAAGCTGGAGAAGCAGGCCGAGGTCGCCGCCCAGTACCGCCGCCTGCAGGAGGCCGGCACGCTGAAGCTGCACCAGCTGTGGTTCCTGAAGCACCGCGACGCGGCGTCCGAGGAGGAGCGCGTGCACAAGGCCGTGCTCGAGGCCACCAATGCCATCGAGTCGCGGCTGGCCGAATTGCGCCACGTCGAGGCCGAGCTGGAGACGGTGCGCCAGTCGCACTACGCGGCGAGCGACGCGCTGCACACCGCCCAGGGTTCGCTGGCCGAGGCCGCGCTCGAGGTGAGCCGGCTCGAGGAACGCATCCGCTACGTGGTAGAGGGTCGCCAGCGCGTCGAGCAGCGGCTGGCCGAACTGACGGGCCAGAACGCGAACTGGGACGAGCGGCGCCTGCAGGCGGTGGCCGAGCTCGACGAGATCGCCGCGCAGATCGCGCTGGCCGACGAACAGGCCGAGCTGCTGGCCGCGCAGGCCGAGGAGCAGTCGGGCGCCTTGCCGGGCGTGGAAGACACGGTGCGCGCCGCGCAGGGCCGCGCCAACGAGCAGCGCGGCAAGGCCGGCCAGGTGCAGCAGCAGATCCAGTTGCTGGCCGCCGAGTCGCGCAGCGTCGAGGAGCAGAGCCGCGCGCTCACGCAGCGTCGCGAGCGCCTGGCCGGCGAGCGCCAGACGCTGGCAGCGCCCGACGAGGCGCGCTCGAAGGCCTGCGCGTTCAACTCGCCGGCGCCGAGGAAGGCCAGGCGGTGGCCGATGCGCGTGCCGAGGAACTGACCGCGTCGGTGCCCCAGCTCGATGAAGATCGCCGCGCCCGGCAGGAGCGCGTCAACACCGAAGCGGCCCGCCAGGCCGACCTGAGCGCCCGCCTCGATGCGCTGCGCGCGCTGCAGGAGAAGGTGCAAACCGAGGGCAAGCTCAAGCCCTGGCTCGCCAAGCACGGGCTCGACGGGCTGAGCGGGCTGTGGACGCGGCTGCACATCGAGGCCGGTTGGGAGACCGCGCTGGAAGCGGCGCTGCGGGAGCGCATCAATGCGCTCGAGGTCGGCCGCATGGAGACGGTGCGCGCCTTCGAGGGCGATGCTCCCCCGGCCAAGCTGGCCTTCTACACCCCGCCGAGCGGCGCGATCGCCAACACCCATGCCACGCTGCCTCGGCTGTCGGACCTATTGCGTCTGGGCGGGCAGGTCGGTGATGCCGGGCTGGCAGCGCTGCTGAACGACTGGCTCGAAGGCGTGTACACCGCGGCTTCGCTCGACGAGGCGCTGGCCGACCGCGGCAAGCTGACCCACGGCGAGGTCATCATGACGCCGGCCGGCCACGCGGTCAGCCCGTTCGCGGTGAGCTTCTATGCACCCGACTCCGAGCAGGCCGGCATGCTGGCGCGCGCCCAGGAGATCGAGAACCTGGAGAAGCAGACACGCGCCCAGGCACTGATCGTCGACGAGTCGCGCGCCGCCCTGGTGCGGGCCGAGGCTGCCTACACCGATGCCTCGTCGCGGCTGGTTAGCGCACGTCGCGAGGCCGCCGAGGGCCAGACGCGCACCCACCAGCTGCAGGTCGAGGTGCTGCGGCTCGCCCAACTGAGCGAGCAGACCAGCGCACGGCGCGAGCAGATCGAATCCGAGCTGGCCGAGATCGACGCCGGCCTGGAAGAGCTGCAGGAGCGCCGCGTCACCGGTGAAGCCCGCTTCGAGGAGCTCGACCTGCAGCTCGCCAACGAGCAGGAGCGCCATGCCGACCTGGAAGAGGCGGTGATCCAGGCCGAACGCCAGCTCAGCGCCGCGCGCGAGCAACTGCGCGCCCTGGAGCGCGAGGCCCAGGAGGCCCAGTTCAGCTCCCGCGCGCTGGCCGCGCGGCGCGGCGAGCTGCAGCGATCGATCGAGACCGCCGCCCAGCAGGTGGCCACCAACGAGCAGAGCGCCGCCCAACTGCAGGAAGAGCTGGGGCGTCTGACCGACGCCGCCGCGCAGGCCGGTCTGCAGACCGCGCTGGCGCTGAAGCTCGAGCGCGAGCAGGCGCTGGGCGCGCAGCGCAGCGCCTACGACGAGCTGTCGGCCCGACTGCGCCAGGCCGAAGAACAGCGCCTGGGTTTCGAACGCAGCCTCGAGCCGCTGCGCGAGAAGATCGGCAAGCTGCAGCTCGAGCAGCAGGCCGCACAACTGGGCGGTGCGCAGTACCTGGAGCAGTTGACGGCCGCGCAGGTCGACCTGGAGGCGCTGGGCAAGAACATCGAGGACGACGGCGTCAAGCTCTACGGCCTGCAGGGCGAGATCGACCGCATCAACCGCGAAGTGGCGGCGCTGGGCGCAGTGAACCTGGCCGCGCTCGACGAACTGACCGCCTCGCGCGAACGCAAGACCTTCCTCGACGCGCAGTCGGCCGACCTGATCGACGCGATGACCACGCTGGAAGACGCCATCCACAAGATCGACCTCGAGACGCGCGACCTGCTCAAGGGCACCTTCGACACCGTCAACGAGCATTTCGGCCGCATGTTCCCGGAGCTGTTCGGCGGCGGCAACGCCAGGCTGGTGATGACCGGCGACGAGATCCTCGACGCCGGCGTGCAGGTGATGGCGCAGCCACCGGGCAAGAAGAACAGCACCATCCACCTGCTGTCAGGCGGCGAGAAGGCACTGACGGCGATCGCGCTGGTGTTCGCGATCTTCCAGCTCAACCCGGCGCCGTTCTGTCTGCTCGATGAAGTGGACGCGCCGCTCGACGACGCCAACACCGAGCGCTACGCCAAGCTGGTGCGCAGCATGGCCGAACACACGCAGTTCCTGTTCATCTCGCACAACAAGATCGCGATGGAAATGGCCGAGCAGCTGATCGGGGTGACCATGCAGGAGCAGGGCGTGTCGCGCATCGTCGCGGTCGACATGGACGCGGCGGTCTCGATGGCCGAGGCCGCATGAGAGAGGCCATGAACCAAGCGTTCGCGCGGGCCGCAGCGCCGGGCCGCCCCCAGCAAGGCCCGACCCTCCGGGAGGGTCGCTCGACGGACCCGGCGAGCGGGGAGCCGTCATGAGCACGCTGCAATTGTCCTTGGCCATTTTGGGGGGGCTGGTGCTCGCCGCGATCGTGGCCCACGGCACCTGGCAGGCGCGCCGCAACGAGGTGAAGCGTGTGGCGCTCGAGCCCGGGGCGGAGCCCGCGCCGCTGCAGGAGCCGAGCTTTGCGCCGACCGAGCCCCCCCCGGCCGACGATACCGGCCCGAAGGCGGAGGCCGAAGACAGCCAGCCGCCGCGCATCGAGCCGACGCTGGTGCGCCGCGCCGCCGGCCTGCCGCGTCTCGACGCGCTGATCGACGCGATCGCCACGCTGACCGTCGACAACCCGGTGAGCGGCGAGACCGCGATCGCCCACCTGCCACCGGCCCGGCGTGCCGGCAGCAAGCCGTTGCTGGTCGAGGGACTGAACGCCGAGTCGGGTGAATGGGAAACGCCGGCCGCCGGCCAGCGCTACGGGGAGTTCCAGGCCGGTGTGCAACTGGCCAACCGCAGCGGGGCGCTCAACGAGATCGAGTACTCCGAGTTCGTGCAGAAGGTGCAGGCCTTCGCCGAACCCATCGGTGCGCTGCCCGATTTTCCCGACATGCTCGACGTCGTCGCGCGGGCCCGCGAGCTCGACGCCTTCGCCGGCCAGCACGACGCTCAGCTCGCGCTGCGGCTGGTATCGCGCGGCGCCGCGTGGTCGCTGGGCTATGTGCAGCAGCACGCCGCCCGCCACGGCTTCATGGTCGGTGCGCTGCCGGGCCGCCTGGTGCAGCCCGGCGAGGACGAGGGCGCGCCGCCGGTGCTGACGCTGCAGTTCGATCCGCAGGCAGCGCTGGCCGACGAGCCCAGCCAGGCCGCCGTCCGCGAGCTGACGCTGGCCTTCGACGTGCCGCAGACCGCTGCCGCGGCCGCACCGTTCGCTGCCTGGTGCGCCGCAGGCGAGGCGCTGGCTGCCGAGCTCGACGCCGCGATGTACGACGACAGCGGCCAGCCGCTGCAGCCGGCGGCCTTCGCCTCCATCGGCCAGGCGCTCGAAAGCCTGTACGAGGCGCTCGCGGCACGCGACCTCGCGGCCGGCAGCGCCGCGACGCGCCGGCTGTTCAGCTGAACGCGAGCGGGCACCTGCCGATGTCCGACCGCGCGGAAGATCCGGCCGCCCGCGCCGCGCAACTGCGCGAGCAGCTCGAGTACCACGCCCACCGCTACTACGTGCTCGACGCTCCGGAGATCCCGGACGTCGAGTACGACCGCCTGTTCACCGAACTGCAGGCGCTGGAGGCGGCGCACCCCGGGTTGCGCACGCCGGACTCGCCGACCCAGCGCGTCATCGGCGCGGTGCTCGAAGGCCTGTCGGCGGTGCGGCACGCGGTGCCGATGCTGTCGATCAAGACCGAGACCGACACCACGCCCACCGGTGCGCTGAAGTTCGACGCCGCGGTGCGCAACGCACTGAAGCTGCCGCCCGACGCGCCGCCGCTGCGTTACGCCGCCGAGCTGAAATTCGACGGCTTGGCGATCAACCTGCGCTACCAGGCCGGCCGGCTGGTACAGGCCGCCACGCGCGGCGACGGCGAGACCGGCGAGGACGTGACGCACACCGTCGGCACGATCGAGTCGGTGCCGAAGCAGCTGCGCGGCATCACGGTGCCGGTGCTGGAGGTGCGCGGCGAGGTCTTCATGCGGCGAGACGACTTCGAGGCGCTCAACGAGCGCCAGCGCGAGGCCGGGCTCAAGACCTTCGTGAACCCGCGCAATGCGGCGGCCGGCATCGTGCGCCAGCTCGACGCCAGCATCGCACGCCAGCGGCCGCTGAGCTTCTTCGCTTATGGACTGGGCGACGTGCAGGGCTGGGACGTGCCGCCCACGCACGCCGGGTTGCTGGACGCGCTGGCGGCGCTGGGGCTGCCGGTCGACGGGCACCGCACCGTGGTCGAGGGCGGCGAGGCGCTGGCCGCCTTCCACGCCGGCATCGCGGCTGAGCGCGACGCGCTGCCGTTCGACATCGACGGTGTGGTCTACAAGGTCGACGAGCGTGCGCTGCAGCAGCAGCTCGGCTTCAAATCGCGCGAGCCGCGCTGGGCGGTGGCGCACAAGTACCCGGCGCAGGAGCAGTCGACCCAGCTGGCCGGCATCGAGATCCAGGTCGGCCGCACCGGCAAGCTCACGCCGGTGGCCAAGCTGCAGCCGGTGTTCGTGGGCGGCACGACGGTGAGCAATGCCACGCTGCACAACCGCTTCGAGCTGCGCCGCAAGGGCATCCGCATCGGCGACACGGTGATCGTGCGGCGCGCGGGCGACGTGATCCCCGAGGTGGTGGGTCGCGTGCCCGTCCCGCGAACGGCATACGTCCCCAACTTCCGCATGCCGCGTGCCTGCCCGGTGTGCGGCAGCCAGGCGCTGCGCGAGCGCGGCAGCGTCGACTACCGCTGCTCGGGCGGCCTGTTCTGCGCTGCACAGCGCAAGCAGGCGCTGCTGCATTTCGCCGGGCGGCGCATGATGGACATTGAGGGACTGGGCGACAAGCTGGTCGAGCAGCTTGTCGACGGCGGCATCATCCGCACGCTGCCGGAGCTCTACAGGCTCGGCGTGGCCAAGCTCGTCGCGCTGGAGCGCATGGGCGACAAGAGCGCGGCCAACCTGGTGGCAGCGCTGGAGGCGAGCAAGGCCACGACGCTGGCGCGCTTCCTGTTCTCGCTGGGCATCCGCCACATCGGCGAGGCGACCGCCAAGGACCTGGCGCGACATTTCGGCGCGCTCGACCGCGTGATGGACGCGAGCGTCGAGCAACTGCTGGAGGTCAACGACGTGGGCCCGGTGGTAGCGCAGAGCCTGCGTACCTTCTTCGATCAGCCGCACAACCGCGAGGTGGTCGAGCAGTTGCGCGCCGCCGGCGTGCACTGGGACGAGCACGCCGGCGAGGCCGACCTCACGCCCAGGCCGCTGGCCGGCAAGACCTTCGTGCTGACCGGCACGCTGCCGAGCCTGGGTCGCGAGGCCGCCAAGGAACTGATCGAGGCCGCCGGCGGCAAGGTGGCCGGCTCGGTGTCGAAGAAGACCGACTACGTGGTGGCCGGCGAGGAAGCCGGCAGCAAGCTCGAGAAGGCACAGGCGCTGGGCGTGGCCGTGATCGACGAGGCGGCGCTGCGCGCGCTGCTGGACTGAGGACGAAACCGGGAGGGGCAGACGCCATGGCCGTTCGAGACATCCTGAAGATGGGCGATCCGCGCCTGCTGCGCGTCGCGCACCCGGTGCGCGAATTCGACACGCCCGAGCTGCATGCGCTGATCGAGGACATGTTCGACACGATGGAGGCCGCCAACGGTGCCGGCCTGGCGGCACCGCAGATCGGGGTGGACCTGCAGCTCGTGATCTTCGGCTTCACGAAGAGCGAGCGCTACCCGGAGGCGCCGCCGGTGCCGCGCACGGTGCTGATCAACCCGCAGATCACCCCGCTGTCGGAGGATCTGGAAGACGGCTGGGAGGGCTGCCTCTCGGTGCCCGGACTGCGCGGCGTGGTGCCACGCCACCAGCGGATCCGCTACGCCGGTTTCGACCCGCAGGCCGGCGCATCGAGCGCGAGGCCGAGGCTTCCACGCCCGCGTGGTGCAGCACGAGTGCGACCACCTGGTTGGTGTGCTCTACCCGATGCGGGTGCGCGACTTCAGCCGCTTCGGCTACACCGAGGTGCTGTTCCCCGGTCTGGACGCGAGCGACGACGAGTAGGGCCGCCTGCGGCGGCGGCTTACTTCAGCAGCGGCCGCAGCACCGGCCACACGTTGCCCAGGATGATGGGGTGGGCCGCTTCCTTCGGGTGGATGCGGTCAGCCTGGAACAGCTCGCTCGCGTTCGGCGCATCCCCCACGCCCTTCAGCAGGAAGGGCAGCAGCGCCGTACCCTCGGCCCGGGCGACCTTGCCGAACAGTGCCGCGAAGTCTTCGTTGTACTGGCGGCCGTAGTTCGGTGGCACCTGCATGCCGGCCAGCAGCACCCGCGCACCGGCCGCCTTCGAGGCCCGCGTCATCTCGACCAGATTGCGTTCGGTCATCGCCAGCGGCAGGCCGCGCAAGGCATCGTTGCCGCCCAGCTCGACGATCACCACCGCCGGCTTGTGCTGCGCCAGCAGCGCCGGCAGGCGCGAGCGGCCACCCGAGGTGGTGTCGCCGCTGATGCTGGCGTTGATGACGCCGGCGGCGACCTTCTCCTGCGCCAGCCGCTTCTCCAGCAGGGCCACCCAGCCACTGCCGCGCTGCAGGCCGTACTCGGCCGACAGGCTGTCGCCCACGACCAGGATCACCGGCCTGGCGGCCTGCGCCCGCACCGGCGAGACCACAAGCCCCGCCAACGCCGATGCGGCGAGCTGCTTGATACAGTCCCTGCGACTCACTGCCATCCGACTCCCCCTCAATGACCGAAGCGATCATCGCCGTCGAGCACGTCAGCAAGCGTGTGCAGGACTCCAGCGGCGAACTGACCATCCTGCACGATATCGACTTCTCGCTGGCGGCGCAGGAGTCGGCCGCCATCGTCGGAGCGTCGGGCTCGGGCAAGAGCACGCTGCTGGCCATCATCGCCGGGCTGGACACGCCGAGTGAGGGCACCGTGAGGCTCGCCGGCATCGACCTGTTCGGCCTCGACGAGGATGCCCGAGCCGCAGTGCGCGCCGAGCGCGTGGGTTTCGTGTTCCAGAGCTTTCAGCTGATGGGCAACCTGACCGCGCTGGAGAACGTGATGCTGCCGCTGGAACTACAGGGCCGCAGCGACGCCCGCACGGCGGCGACCGAGATGCTGGCGCGTGTGGGGTTGGGCGAGCGGCTGGGGCACTACCCGAAGCTGCTGTCCGGGGGCGAGCAGCAGCGCGTGGCGCTGGCGCGTGCCTTCGTCGTGAAACCGGCGCTGTTGCTGGCCGACGAACCCACCGGCAGCCTGGACTTCGCGACCGGCGAGAAGGTCATGGAGTTGATGTTCGAGCTCAACCGCGAGCAGGGCACGACGCTGGTGCTGGTGACCCACGACCGTGCCATCGCCGCCCGCTGCGACCGGCAAGTCAGGATCGAGGCGGGGCAGCTGACTTCCTCGTGAGCTCGGTCGCGGCGGCCGTTGCGCAGCAAGGCACCCGCGGGCACGGTCAGTCCTGGCGGCACGGTCTTGCTGACTTCCTCGTGAGCTCGGTCGCGGCGGCCGTTGCGCAGCAAGGCACCCGCGGGCACTGAGACCGCCCCGATAATCCCCGCATGTCCTCCTCCCCCCGCATCCTGTTCGGCTTCCACGCCGTCACCGTCCGTGTCAAGACGGCCCCCGGCTCGGTCGTCGAGCTCTATATCGACGGCACGCGGCGCGATGCGCGCATGCGCCAGTTCATCGAACGTGCCAAGGAAGCCGGCGTGCGCCTGATCGAGAGCGACGAGCTGCGCCTGCAGGCGCTCTCCGGCACGCACCGCCACCAGGGCGTGGTGGCCAAGGTCACCGCAGCGCCGGCCACGAAGTCGCTCGACGACCTGCTCGACACGGTGGAGGGCCCGCCGCTGCTGCTGGTGCTCGACGGCGTGACCGATCCGCACAACCTCGGCGCCTGCCTGCGCGTCGCCGACGGGGCCGGGGCCCACGCGGTGATCGCGCCGAAGGACCACGCCGTCGGCATCAACGCCACGGTCGCCAAGGTGGCCAGTGGCGCGGCCGAGACGGTGCCCTATTTCATGGTCACGAACCTGGCGCGCACGCTGGGTGAACTGAAGGAACGCAACATCTGGGTCATCGGCACCGCCGACGATGCGCCGCGCACGCTGTACGCGGCGGACCTGAGGCAAGCGGTCGCGCTGGTGCTGGGCGCCGAAGGGCAGGGCATGCGCCAGCTCACGCGCAAGACCTGCGACGAACTCGTCAGCCTGCCGATGGCCGGCGCGGTGGAGAGCCTGAACGTCTCGGTGGCGAGCGGCATCGGTCTCTACGAGGCGGTGCGCCAGCGCGGCGCGACCTGACGCGGAGCCGTGACCACCGTCTGCACATAGACTGCCGACATGCCCGTCCTCGAAGTCCTGCATCCGCTGGTCCGACACAAGGTCGGGCTGCTGCGCGCCGCCGACATCTCGACCAAGAAGTTCCGCGAGATCACCGCCGAGATCGCCCGACTGCTGGCCTACGAGGCCACGGCCGACTTCCCGCTGGAGCAGGTGACGGTGGAGTGCTGGAGCGGACCGACGGCGGTCGATCAGATCAAGGGCAAGAAGGTCACCATCGTGCCGATCCTGCGCGCGGGCCTGGGCATGCTGGACGGCGTGCTCGACATGATCCCGAACGCCAAGATCAGCGTGGTGGGTCTCTCGCGCAACCACGACACGCTGCAGCCGGAGCACTATTTTGAGAACCTGGTCGGTTCGCTGGAAGAGCGCACCGCGCTGATCATCGACCCGATGCTGGCGACCGCCGGCTCGATGATCGCCACTGTCGACCTGCTCAAGCGCAAGGGCTGCCGCGACATCCGCGCGCTGGTGCTGGTGGCCGCGCCGGAGGGTGTGAAGGCGCTGAATGCGGCCCATCCCGAAGTGCGCTGCTGGACGGCGGCGATCGACAGCCACCTCAACGAGGTCGGCTACATCATCCCCGGGCTGGGCGACGCCGGCGACAAGATCTTCGGGACCAAGGGCTGAGCGGCACGTGCTCAGGCGTGGCGGCTGTCGCGCCGCATGCGGTTTTCGGCCCAGCGGCTGAGGGCCAGCGCCGCGAGCAGCCAGCCCAGGCCGACCCAGTGCAGGCCGCCGTAGAGTCCGGGCCCACTGGCGCCAGCGGCTTCCTGCGCCGCGACCAGCGCACCGCCCCCGCTGCGCCAACCGCCTGGCGAGGTAGATGGCCGACGTGTTCAGCGCCATCAGCGCCGGAGCCAGGGCCGGCGCGGCCTGACCCAGGCGGGCCTGCTGCGCCGAGTTGGCCGCGAACATGCCCAGCGCCCACGGCAGTAGCACGCAGGCCATCGACAGGTAGCCGGTGCCCAACGGCCAGATCAGCATCGTCAGGGCCACGGCACCGAGCAGCAGGGTCACCGCACGCGCGGCACCGATGCGGTCGACGTGGCGCGACAGCAGCACGTTGCCGATCAGCCCGAAGGCACCGAACCAGGCGAACAGCAGGCTGATCTGCGTGGGCCCGGCACCGAGCACCTGCTTGTAGTACGGCGCGAAGTAGGTGAACACGGTGAACTGTCCCGCACCGAACAGGGCCGTGACCGCCACGATCGCCATCAGCAGCGGGTGCGTCAGCACCTCGCGCCAGGCGCGCAGGTTCATGGCCGGCGGCCGCACGCCATCGGGCATGACCAGCCACACCCAGACTGCACCGCCGGCGGCCAGCAGCGCCACGAGGCCGAAGGCCCAGCGCCAGCCGAGCGCCTCGCCGATGTAGCTGTGCAGCGGCATGCCGAACACCGAGGCCACCGACCAGCCGAGGAACACGAAGGTGATGGCCCGGCCGCGCTGCGCCGGCGGCGCCAGCCAGCCGATCGCCG
>NZ_AZND01000050.1:0-20321 GCF_000576205.1 Methylibium sp. T29
CGGCGCGCACACTACAGCGCCTCGTACGACGCGGAAAACAACAGCTGGACGGGCGAATTGCTGGCGAACTCGCTGTCGTTCAGCTCGGGCGTCCCCATCCCCACACGGCAATGGGGCGCCACCGAGAAGTTGAAGACGCAGCTCACCGGCACGGGCTGGAGCACCAACCGAAATGTGGTGACCTGGGATCCTGCGGGCGCAACCGGCGTGGCATTTCGCTCTACCAGCACCGGCGCCGGAAGAGTCAATGCTGCCCAGCTTGCACTGCTCGACACGAGCTATGTTGCCGGGGACGACAGCGTCAACTATCTGAATTACCTTCGAGGTGATCGGACGAACGAACTGGCCTCGACGACCCCCGGTTACCGAACGCGCACGGAGTTGCTCGGCGACATCGTCGGGTCGCGTGTGTTGCCGGTCGGTCCGCCTTCGCTATCGCTGTCGGACGTCACCAACCCTGGCTATCGAGCATTCAGAGCGGCCCGTGCGAACCGCCCGACCGTCGTTTATGTCGGCGCGAACGACGGCATGCTCCACGCTTTCAATGGCGCACTTTCGGGCACCGATGCCGGGCGTGAGATCTTCGCCTACATCCCGAATGCAGCATTCAATGGCCCGGACGGAACGCCGAATGTGAGCGGTCTGGCCTCGCTAGGCCGCACTCCGTTCAATCATCGCTTCTTCGTGAACGCCACGCCGGTGGTCAAGGACGTGGACTTCAACCGGACCGGGACAGGCAGCACGCCGGCCTCGACGGCGTCCGATTGGCGGTCGATCCTGGTCGGCGGCCTTGGAAAGGGCGGGCGCAGCTTCTACGCGATCGATGTGACCGATCCGGGCGGAATCAACTCCGAAGCAGACGCTGCGGCCCGCGTGCTTTGGGAGTTCACCGATTCACGCATGGGCTATTCGTTCGGCGAACCGATGATCGTGAAGACGCGCAAGTACGGCTGGACGGTGATCTTCACGTCGGGCTACAACACACCCGACGGTCAAGGCTACCTGTTCTTCGTGAATCCCAAGACGGGTGCGCTGCTCGAAGCGGTTTCTACTGGCGTGGGGACGATTGCCAACGATGCGGGCCTGGCGCACGCGAACGCTTACGTGCTCGACTTCACCGATGGCTACGCTGACGCGATCTACGCTGGCGATCTGCTCGGCAATCTCTGGCGGCTGAACGTCACTGGCACGACCGGAAGCTACCCTGCCCCGCTGCGACTTGCCACGCTCAGCCACCCCACCGAAGGGGCTCAACCAGTGACTTCGCGGCCTCTGATCGAAGTGCACCCGACGACGCGCCAACGCGTGGTGATGATCGGCACCGGTCGCCTGCTGGACTCGACCGACATCGGGTCCGCCCAGATGCAAAGCTTCTACGCCATCACAGATGGCAATGCGGTCGCCTTCAACACCACGCTTCCGAGCGGCGTCTCGTTCCCGATCGGTCGTGACAAGCTGGTCGAGAACACTAATCTCCTGGCGGGCTACACCGCCACGGCGGCCGCCCCCATGGGATGGTTCATCGATCTCGGCAAGAACGCGAGCAACACGGTGGCATGGCGGCTGACCAATGACCCTATCAGCTTCTTCGGCACCGTCGCCTTCACACCCAGTTTGCCTGGTGGCGACAGCTGCAACCCCTCGGGCATCAGCCGTATCTACGGAGCGGATTTCTCCAGAGGTATCTCTCGATTGCTGGAGAACTCCACGGTTGTCTCGTATATCCAGACGACCAGCCTTATCACCGACTTCAAGTTCGTGAAGGTCGACGGCAAGATGACGGCGATCCGCGGCGACGAGAAGGGTGAGTTGGGCAAGAACGATCTCAATTTCGGTCTCCCTGTCGGATTGAGGCGCTTGAACTGGCGCGAACTCCCGCTGTCGAACTGATCAGGCGCAGTCCCCCGCCCAGCCTCCGGCGCCATCTGCGGTCCGGAGGCTTTCTTGTTTTCAGGGTCCTGCCAGTGCCGCCAAACGCACCCGCCCCCTACAGACAGGGATTCAGCGGCCGATAACCACGCATCGCCCGGAACCCTCCCCATGCTCACCCACGCCTTGCCCGACCTGCCCGCCTGGACCCGTTGGTTCAGTGACGCGCCGATCCCGGTGCTGGCGGCCACGGCGGAGGAGCTGGAGTTGCTGGAACGTGTGGAAGCCACCCGCGGTGATGTCGACGCGCACCAGCTCGCCGAGCCAGTGCGGCAGGACCCCTTGATGTCGCTGAAGCTGCTCGCGGCCGTGGCCCAGTTGCGCCGCCGGCGGGACGGCGGCGACAACAGCGGGCCCGAGACGGTCACGGCGGCGCTGGTGATGATGGGGATCGGCCCGTTCTTCAACACATTCAACGGCATGGCGCAGATCGAGGTGCACCTGGCCAGCCAGCCGGAGGCCCTGGCCGGCCTGCAGCGCGTGATGCGGCGTGCGCACCGCGCGGCCAACTTCTCGCTGGGTTTTGCGGTCCACCGCATGGACGACGATGCAGAGGTCCTCCACTTGGCGGCGCTGCTGCATGACTTCGCGGAGATGCTGCTGTGGTGCCACGCGCCGGCTCTGGCGCTCGAGATTGCCCGCCGTCAGCGCGCCGACCCGACGCTGCGCTCAGACCATGCACAACGCCAGCTGCTGAATATCGACCTGCTCGCGCTGCAACAAGCCCTGATGCACACCTGGGCGCTGCCCGAACTGCTGGTACGCATCGCCGACGACAACAGCCAGGCTGCCCAACCCCAGGTGCAGAACGTGGTGCTGGCCATCCGGCTGGCCCGCCACACCGAGGATCCCGTGCGCGGCTGGGACAATCCTGCGGTTCCCGACGATCTGGCCGCGATCGCCCGTCTGCTCAATCTTTCGCTGCCCGCAACCGAAGCCCTGGTGCGCGCGATCGACGGCTGAGCGCGCCGCGCCGTGGCGTCTGCCACGGCGGCGCTCGTCGGCCACCGCGGCAAGCCCTAGACTGGCTCACATGAGCGGTCCCGACCTCAACTTCTGGCAGCAGCGCTTCGACGCCGGGCAGTTGCCCTGGGATCGTGGAGCACCGAGTCCGCAGCTTGCCGCCTGGCTGGGCGACGGCAGCCTGAAACCGGGGCGCATTGCGGTGCCCGGCTGCGGCAGCGGACATGAGGTGGTGGCGCTCGCACGCGGCGGCTTTTCGGTCACCGCCATCGACTACGCGCCCGGCGCCGTGCGCCTCACTCAGGGCCGGCTCGCCGCGGCGGGCCTGGCCGCGGAGGTCGTGCAGGCCGATGTGCTGACCTGGCAACCCACAGCGCCGCTGGACGCGGTCTACGAACAGACCTGTCTGTGCGCCTTGCATCCCGACCACTGGGTGGCCTACTTCGCCCGACTGCACGCGTGGCTGCGTCCGGGCGGCACGCTGGCCCTGCTGGCGATGCAGGCGCTGCGGGAAAGCGCCGGCCAGGGCCTGATCGAGGGCCCCCCGTATCACGTGGACGTGAACGCGCTGCGGGCGCTGCTGCCGGGCGATCGCTGGGACTGGCCTCGCCCGCCCTACGCTCGCGTTCCGCACCCGTCCAGCACCTGGCAGAATTGGCCATCGTGCTGACTCGGCGCTGACCGAGCGAGGGCCTGCCGCAGACCCGGAAACCCGCTTTCGCTCGCTGCGGGTTGCCCCGCGCCGACAAAAGGGCCCGGAGCCTGAGACAATAGCGGTATGGCCTCACGCAAAGACACCACGACCCGCATCCAGCAGGACGGGCTTCGCTACACCAGCAAGGCCCCAGGCTCGCCGTTCTCTCCGCGCCCCGGCGCGTTCTCGGGCGCGACGAACACCATGTCCTGCTTCTTCTGCGGCGCCCACCAGCCCCCCAACCGACGCACCATGCAAAAGGTGCTCGGACGCAGCCAGCCGGTCTGCGAGCCCCTGTGCGAGAAGAATCCGCGCAGCAAGAAGCTCGCCGCCGCTGCAGCTGCGGCGGCCGCCGCAGAAACCAGCGAAACCAGCAGCGCGGACTGATCGTCCGCGGGTGCGCGACGCGAGCCTCGCGTCCACGTCCCGACCGCCGAGTGCACGATGGACAGTCTCGACCTGCAAGTGTTGACCGAGGCACGCCGCTGGTTCGCTGAAGGCCGGCGCGTCTGGCTGGTCACGGTGCTGGAAACCTGGGGCTCGGCGCCCCGGCCGCCGGGCGCGCTCCTGGCCCTGCGCGACGACGGCCAAGTGGTCGGCTCGGTATCGGGCGGCTGCGTCGAGGACGACCTGATCGACCGCGTGCGGCATGGCGAGCGCGTCGCCACACCGGCGCTCGTGAACTACGGTGTGAGCAAGGAGGAAGCGGCCCGCTTCGGCCTACCTTGCGGCGGCAATCTGCGCCTGTTGCAGGAGCCGCTGAGTTCGGTCGCCTGGATCGACGAGCTCCTGGCACGCACCGCGCGCCACGAACTGGTGGCTCGCCGCCTCGACCTGTCCAGCGGCAGCGTGACCCTGGAGACCGCTTCGCGCGGCGAGGCCTTCAGCTTCGACGGCCACACGCTTCGTGCACTGTTCGGTCCCCGCTGGCGCCTGGTGATGATCGGCGCCGGGCAGCTGACGCGCGTCTTGGCGCAGATGGCGCTGGCTCTGGATTTCGAGGTCATCTGCTGCGATCCGCGCGAGGAGTACCACCTGGGCTGGGACGTGCCGGGCTGCCGTTTCAGCACGGCGATGCCGGACGATCTGGTCGTCGAATTGGCACTCGACCCGCACAGCGCGGTGGTGGCGCTGACGCACGATCCCAAGCTCGACGACCTGGCGCTGCTCGAGGCGCTGAAGTCGCCCGCCTTCTACGTGGGTGCGCTGGGGTCGCGCGACAACACAGCGCGGCGCAAGGAGCGCCTTGCGCTGTTCGACCTGTCGCCTGGCGAGATCGACCGGTTGCACGGCCCTGTCGGTCTGCACCTGGGCGCCAGGACGCCGGCCGAGATCGCGGTGTCGATCCTGGCCGAGTTGATCGCCGTGCGCCACGGAGTCGACCTGGCGCAGAAGAAGACCGGTTCGGCAGTCCCGCCGCTGCGTGCCGCAGAGTTGCCGCAGGCCTGATCCGGGCTTGGAGCGCCACCCCAGGCGCCCAACAACAATCCGGCCGCTCGTATACCGCTGGCGCTGCCCGCATGAACGCTGCTGACGCCCCCCCTTTGCTGAGCCTGCGCGAACTGGGTTTGCGCTACCCCAATGGCATCGTGGCCCTCGACCGCTTGAGCTTCGATCTGCGCGCCGGAGAGACCGTCAGCGTGCTCGGACCTTCGGGCTGCGGCAAGACCACGGCGCTGCGGCTGATCGCCGGCCTGGAGCGGCCGGGGTCGGGCACCGTGACCTGGGCCGGCGGCAGCGCGCCGGAGCTCGGCTTCGTGTTCCAGGAGCCGACCTTGATGCCATGGGCGACTGTGGCCGACAACGTGTGGCTGCCGTTGCGCCTGCAAGGCCGAACACGGGCCGCGGCGGCCACCACGATCGACGCGGCGCTGGACCGGGTCGGCCTCACGGCGGCGGCGAAGGCCTACCCTCACGAGTTGTCGGGCGGCATGAAGATGCGCGCGTCGATCGCCCGAGCCCTGGCGCTGCGGCCGCAGTTGCTGCTGATGGACGAGCCTTTGGCGCCCTTGACGAGTTGACGCGCCAGAGGCTGAACGACGATCTGCTGGCGATCCAGGCCGAGCAAGGCTTCGCGATGGTGTTCGTGACGCACAGCGTCTACGAATCGGTCTACCTGGCCGACCGCGTGCTGTTGATGGGCCCCGCTCCCGGCCGCCTCCGCGAAGAGATCCGCATCGAGCGGCGCGGACTGCGCGGCGAGGCCTTCCGGACTGCCGCGCACTACGGCGAACAATGTGTCGCGGTCTCGCGGGCGCTGCGCCGCGCGGTCGAAGGCGTTGCGGTGGGACCCGACTGAGCTTGCGACGATGCCGGTCGCTCGCCCCCGCACAGATACCTCCCCGCAGCCCGCGGCATGGCGGGCGCGTGCCTTGCGCGCGATCGTGCCGGCGGCGCTGATCGTGGCGCTGCTGGTGACCTGGGAACTCGTCGTCCACATTCAGAAGGTGCCTCACTACATCCTGCCGGCGCCGTCGCTGATCTTCAGGACGCTGATCGAACGCTGGGACACGCTCGGGCCGTCACTCTGGTTCACCGTCAAGCTGACGCTGCTGGCGCTGGGCGCAGCCGTGCTGGGCGGCGTGTTGCTGGCGGTGGCGTTCGCGCTGTCGCGCTGGGTGGAAGTGGCGCTGTTCCCGATTGCCGTCGTGCTGCAGGTGACACCGATCATCGCCATCGCGCCGTTGATCCTGATCTACGTCGAAAGCACCACGCTGGCATTGCTGCTGTGCGCGTGGATCGTCGCCTTCTTCCCGATCCTGGCGAACACCACTATCGGCCTGAAGAGTGCCGACGCACGCTTGCGAGATCTGTTCACGCTGTACGGCGCGACACGTTGGCAACGACTGCGTTTCCTGCTCGTGCCCAGCGCACTGCCTTATTTCATGGCGGGCCTGAAAGTCGCCGGTGGCCTGAGCCTCATCGGCGCAGTGGTCGCTGAGTTCACCGCCGGCACAGCCGGGCGAGACACCGGACTCGCCTCGCGCATTCTCGAGGCCAGCTTCCGCACTGAGACGCCCTTGATGTTCGCCGCGCTGCTGCTGGTGTCGCTGCTCGGTGTGGCGATTTTCCTCGTGTTCTCGGGCCTGTCGAAATGGCTGCTCGGTCGCTGGCACGAGAGCGAGATGCCGAAACACGACGCAGCTCGATGAGCCGCAAGTCGACGAGTCCACCGAGTGCGGCACAAAGCAAAACGCCCACCGAGCGGTGGGCGTTTTGAAAAGGCTGGCGCCTGTTGATCTTGGTTGCGGGGGCTGGATTTGAACCAACGACCTTTGGGTTATGAGCCCAACGAGCTACCAGACTGCTCCACCCCGCGACTGAGACCAAAAGTATAGCACGCGCGTGTTGCGTCGCGCCAGTTCACAGGCCCGCCGACTGCAGGCTCTGCTGGAAGCGTTGGGCATTCTGGAAGCCGATGACACGCGTTTCGAGCTCACGGCCACCGGCATCGAAGAACACGATACCCGGCGGGCCGAAGAGCTGGAAGCGCTTGAGCAGCGCCCGGTCCGACTCGCTGTTGCGCGTCACGTCGGCCTGCAGCAGCAAGGCCTTGCCGAGCCGCGCCTGCACGGCCGGATCGGTGAAGGTGAAGCGCTCCATCTCCTTGCAGCTCACGCACCAGTCGGCGTAGAAGTCGAGCATCACCGGTCGACCGGCGCCACGGACCGCGGCGTCGAGTTCCTCGACCGTGCTGACACGCCGGAAGCTCACGCCGTCGTGCGTCGCGGCTATCGCGTTGCCAGGCAACGCCGCAGCCGCAGCTGGGGAGATGCCGACGACGAAAGGCTGCAGGGGCTTGAGTGCGTCCTGCGCCCCGGCCGCAGCGCCGACGATCTGCGTGGCGCCTGCGACGGCCAGCGCGAGACCGAGCCCCTTGACCAGCCGCAGGTCAGCGCCGGCGATCTCCGGCAGGCGGTCGAAGGCATGCAGGAACACCGCGGCACCGATCAGCAGCACGCCCCAGCCGGCGACGGCGAGCGGCGCGGGCACGACCGGGCTGAGCATCCACCAGGCAACGGCCAGCAGCAACAGGCCGAAGAAGCGCTTGACGCTCTCCATCCACGCCCCCGCGCGCGGCAGCAAGGCCCCGGCCGACGCACCGAGCAGCAGCAGCGGCACGCTCATGCCGGCGGCCAGCGAGAACAGCGCGCTGCCGCCCAGCAGCACGTCGCGCGTCTGGCTGATGTACAGCAAGGCGCCGGCCAGCGGTGCAGCAACACAGGGGCTGACGATCAACGCGGACACGCCGCCCATTGCGAACACGCCCGCCAGCCGCCCACCCTGCAGTCGCCCCGAAGACGCGGCAAGGCGGTCGCGCAGCACCGCTGGCAATTGCAATTCGTAGGCACCGAACATCGACAGGGCCAGCAGCGCCAGCAACAGCGAGAACGCGCCCAGCACCCAGGCGTTCTGCAAGGCCGCCGCCAGGCCCTCGCCTGCCAGACCCGCGGCCACGCCGAGCGCGGTGTAGACCAAGGCCATGCCGAGCGAATACGCGCCGGCGAGCAGCAGTCCGCGCGAGCGCGCCACAGCCTGACCGCCCTGCCCGACGATCAGCGACGACAGAATCGGCAGCATCGGGAGCACGCAGGGTGTGAACGACAGCAGCAACCCCGCGACGAAGAACGCGAAGACCACAAGCCAGAAGCGGCCGCTGCGCAACGCATGGTCGATGGCCGCGTCTCCACTGCGGCTCGCCCCCGCCATGGAGGCCGATGCGCGCGATGCGGCGAGGGCGCCATCGAGCCCGCGACCGTCCGCCGGCACGCGAACACTGCCGTCTCCACCGAAACCCGCCAGCCGCACATCGGCCACGCTCTGCATCGGTGGATAGCACAACCCCTGATCGGCGCAACCCTGGCTGGTGACGACGAGTTGGAAGGACGCCGGTGCGGCATCGACCGGCAAACGGATCGCCACGCGTCCGCGGTAGGTCTCGACATCCTTCTCGAAGGTCTCGTCGAACTTCACCGTCCCGGAAGGAATTTCCGGCGCGCCGAGCACCACCCCGCCCCCCTGTGCTTCAAATTTGAAGGGCTCGCGGTACAGGTAATAGCCGTCCGCCACGACGAAGCCGATCTCGATCGACTTGCCGTCGAGGACCCGCGCGTCGAAGCGAAAGGCCTGCTCGGGCGGCAGGAAATCCTCAGCCGCTGCAGCAAACAAGGGGAGCAGCGCAGTCAGCCACAGCAGCAGCGTGCGCAGGAATCGGATGGGCGTCACGGGGGGCATGCGGTCAGGTCGAACGAGGGTCGGAAGGGTCGGCAGCCAATCCCTGCAGAGTAGCCTGTCATGGTCATCGAAGCGCTATCGGAAGTTCGGACCCTGCGTCATTCCTGACGGTTCCGTCCCCATCGCCTCGCGCCGGCGGGCACGGAAAGCAAGAAGGCCAGCACGATGGCTGGCCTTGCAGAACCTCGTTGCGAGCGCTCCGGGCGGATTCACCGGCCCGGAGCCCCAACCATCAACCCGCCTTACTCGGTCGCCTCGGCCGGCGCTTGGGCCGCAGGCTCGGGGCGATCGACGAGTTCGACGAAGGCCATGGGCGCGTTGTCGCCGACGCGGAAACCCATCTTCAGGATGCGGGTGTAGCCGCCCGGGCGCGCCTTGTAGCGCGGACCGAGGTCATTGAACAGCTTGGCGACGACATCGCGATCGCGGGTTCGATCGAAGGCCAGGCGGCGGTTGGCCAGCGTCGGCTCCTTGGCCAGCGTGATCAGCGGCTCAACGACGCGGCGCAGCTCCTTGGCCTTGGGGACGGTGGTCTTGATGGCTTCGCTCTGGATCAGCGAGTTGGCCATGTTGCGCAGCATCGCGAGGCGGTGCTCGGAGGTGCGATTGAGCTTGCGGAGTCCGTGACGGTGGCGCATGGTGAAGTCCTTTCGACTTGCTTTCTGACTTGCTAATGACCGCCAGCCGGATCAGGTACTGGCGGGTGCGTGATCGAACGCGACACGCGCGCTCGTCATCCGATGCCGAGCTTTCAGGGCCGGCTGATGGGGGCTGGCGTTAGCGCTTGTCCAGGCCTTGCGGCGGCCAGTTCTCAAGGCGCCCGCCCAGGGTCAGCCCCCGCGAGGCCAGCACTTCCTTGATCTCGTTGAGTGACTTGCGGCCGAGATTCGGCGTCTTCAGCAGCTCGGTCTCGGTGCGCTGGATGAGGTCGCCGATGTAATAGATGTTCTCGGCCTTCAGGCAGTTGGCCGAGCGCACGGTGAGCTCGAGCTCGTCGACCGGACGCAGCAGGATCGGATCGAACTGCGTGCTGCGCTGTGCGGGCTGGGCGTCGAAGATGTCGTTGATCTGGCCCTCGAGCTGCGCGAACACGGCCAGCTGTTCGACCAGGATCTTGGCCGAGGCGCGGATCGCCTCTTCCGGCGTGATCGCACCGTTGGTCTCGATCTCCATGACCAGCTTGTCCAGGTCCGTGCGCTGCTCGACACGCGCGCTTTCGACCGTGTAGCTCACGCGGCGAACCGGGGAGAACGACGCATCGAGGACGATACGACCGATCGACTTGGTCGGCTCGTCACCGAAGCGGCGCATCGTGCCCGGCACATAGCCGCGGCCCTTCTCGACCTTGATCTGCATGTCGAGCTTGCCGCCCTGCGACAGGTGCGTGATCACGTGGTCGGGATTGATGATCTCCACGTCGTGCGGGGTCTGGATGTCGCCGGCCTTGACGGGACCCTCACCCTCCTTGCGCAGCACCAGCGTGACTTCATCGCGGTTGTGCAGGCGGAACACCACACCCTTGAGGTTCAGCATGACGTGGACCACGTCTTCCTGAACACCGTCGATCGCCGAGTACTCGTGCAGCACGCCCGCGATCGTGACTTCGGTCGGCGCGTAGCCCACCATCGACGACAGCAGCACGCGGCGCAGGGCATTGCCCAGCGTGTGACCATAGCCGCGCTCGAAGGGCTCGAGCGTGACCTTGGCGCGGTGGGCGCCCTTGGCGGCGCTCAGCGGCTCGACGTTGATGGCTTTGGGCTTCAGCAGATTGGTTTGCATCAGGTCTTCCTGTCATTACCCTCGGCTCGTTACACCGATAAGGCTGATGGAGCACCGGAGACGACGCGCCTGGCGGCGACGTAGAACCCGGACCGGGAAAGCGCTTGCGCGCCGGGCGGCGCGGGCCATAGGCCGGACACCGCCGCAGCGCGCTGTAAATTCAACGCGAATACAGTTCGACGATCAGGGATTCGTTGATGTCCGAACCGAACTCGTCGCGGTCGGGCGACTTCTTGAATACGCCCTCGAGCTTGGTCGCATCGACCTGCACCCACGCGGGCAGGCCCATCGACTCGGCAAGCTTGAGCGACTCGGTCACCCGCAATTGCTTCTTGGCCTTTTCGCGCACGGCGACGACGTCACCGGTCTTCACCAGGTAGGACGCGATGTTGACGACCTCACCGTTCACGGTGATGCCCTTGTGCGAAACGAGCTGGCGGGCCTCGGCACGGGTCGAACCGAAACCCATGCGATAGACCACGTTGTCCAGGCGCGATTCGAGCAGCAGCAGCAGGTTCGCACCGGTGTTGCCCTTGCGGCGCTCGGCCTCGGCAAAGTAGCGGCGAAACTGGCGCTCGAGTACGCCGTACATGCGCTTGACCTTCTGCTTCTCGCGCAGCTGGAGACCGAAGTCGGAGGTGCGCGAGCCAGAGGTGCGGCCGTGCTGGCCCGGCTTGGTTTCAAACTTGGACTTGTCCCCGATGGCGCGACGCGCGCTCTTCAGGAACAGATCGGTGCCTTCACGGCGGGCCAGTTTGGCCTTGGGACCCAGATAACGTGCCACGTTGCTTCCTTGGTTCTCTGACGTGGGGAGCGGCCGGGGCCGCGCCTCACGCAAGTCTGGCCGGGGGTTCGAGCGCTCTAGGGTCGCTCTTCTTGGACAGCCAGACGGTGGGCTTAGCGAAGCCTTGCGGCTTCAACGAAAACCGCCGGCGTGCACTGAAGTGCCCACCGGCGAATCGGGTAACTGCGTATTGTAGCCCGGTCGCCCGGGCCTAACACGCGGCTCAGATGCGACGACGCTTCTGCGGGCGGCAACCGTTGTGCGGGACCGGCGTCACGTCGGAAATCGACACGATGCGGATACCCAGCGCGGCCAGCGCGCGCACCGACGACTCACGGCCCGGACCGGGGCCCTTGATCTCGACTTCGAGGTTCTTGATGCCCTGGTCCTGCGCGGCACGACCGGCCACTTCCGCAGCCACCTGGGCGGCGAACGGCGTCGACTTGCGCGAACCCTTGAAGCCCTGGCCACCGCTCGATGCCCAGGCCAGCGCGTTGCCCTGGCGGTCGGTGATCGTGATGATGGTGTTGTTGAACGACGCGTGAACGTGCGCAACGCCGTCCGACACATTCTTGCGGACCTTCTTGCGCACGCGCTGTGCGGCGGTATTAGGTGCTTTGGCCATGCTTGACTCTCTTCAATCTGAGCGGTTCGTCGGACGGGGCGTCGCGGCGGATGTGCTTACTTCTTCAGCGCGGCGGCCGACTTGCGCGGGCCCTTGCGGGTGCGGGCGTTCGTGCGGGTGCGTTGACCGCGCATCGGCAGGCCGCGGCGGTGACGGAAGCCGCGATAGCAGCCCAGGTCCATCAGGCGCTTGATGTTGATCGTGGTTTCGCGACGCAGATCGCCTTCGATCGTCATGCGACCGACTTCCTCGCGAATCTTCTCGAGGTCGCCGTCGGTCAGATCCTTGATCTTCTTGTCGCGGGCGATGCCGCAGCTGTCGCAGATCTTCTGCGCGGTCGTGCGACCGATGCCGTAGATCGCGGTCAAGCCGATCTCGGCGTGCTTCTGCGGGGGAATGTTGATACCAGCAATACGTGCCATGTTCGTCCTCTAACTAGTCGCGTCGCCGAGCGATCAGCCTGGCGCTGCTTGTGGCGCGGGTCGGTGCAAATCACGCGCACCACACCCTTGCGACGGATGACCTTGCAATTGCGGCACATCTTCTTGACGGATGCAGCTACCTTCATGACCTTCTCCTTGACCTCTTGCGCTCTTCCGGGTGTTGCTCTGTTCTCACTTCGCCCGGAAGACGATGCGAGCACGACTCAAATCGTAGGGCGTCAATTCCACGGTCACCTTGTCGCCGGGCAGGATGCGGATGTAGTGCATGCGCATCTTGCCGGAGATGTGACCGAGCACGACGTGCCCATTCTCCAGCTTCACACGGAAGGTCGCGTTGGGCAAGTTCTCGAGGATCTCGCCCTGCATCTGGATGACGTCATCTTTCGACATGTGTTTTCGTCAACCGTTCCTGTTCAGCTGGCCTTGAAATTGGCCTTCTTCAGCAGCGATTCGTACTGCTGGGACATCACATAAGACTGCACCTGGGCCCAGAAGTCCATCGTCACGACGACGATGATCAGCAGGGACGTACCGCCGAAGTAGAACGGCACGTTGTACTTGAGCACGAGGAACTCAGGCAGCAGGCACACGGCAGTGATGTACACCGCGCCGCCGAGCGTCAGGCGACCGAGGATGCGATCGATGTGCTTCGCGGTCTGCTCCCCCGGCCGGATGCCCGGGATGAACGCACCGCTCTTCTTCAGGTTGTCAGCCGTCTCGCGGCTGTTGAAGACGAGCGCCGTGTAAAAGAAGCAGAAGAACACGATCGCCGCGGCGTAGAGCATCACGTAGATCGGCTGCCCCGGCGACAGCAGCGCCGCCAGATCCTTCAGCCAGCGCAGGCCGTCGCCCGTGGCGAACCAGCCCACCACGGTGGCCGGCAGCAGGATGATCGACGACGCGAAGATCGGCGGGATCACGCCCGACATATTGATCTTCAACGGCAGGTGCGACGACTGCCCGCCGTAGACACGGTTACCCACCTGACGCTTCGCGTAGTTCACCAGGATCTTGCGCTGGCCTCGCTCGACGAACACGACCAGGTAGGTCACCGCGATCACGATCGAGATGATGAACAGCGCCGCGACGATACTCATCGCGCCGGTGCGGACCAGTTCGAACAGTCCGCCGATCGCGCTCGGCAGGCCGGCCGCGATACCCGCGAAGATGATGATCGAGATGCCGTTGCCCAGACCGCGCTCGGTGATCTGCTCGCCGAGCCACATCAGGAACATCGTGCCGGCGACCAGGCTCACCACCGCCGTCAGGCGGAAACCCATGCCCGGCGAGATGACCAGCCCAGCAGAGCTTTCGAGAGCGATTGCGATACCGAGCGACTGGAAGATCGCCAGACCCAGCGTGCCGTAGCGCGTGTACTGCGTGATCTTGCGACGGCCGGCCTCGCCTTCTTTCTTCAGCGCCTCCAGGGTCGGCACCACGTAGGTCATCAGCTGCATGATGATCGACGCCGAGATGTACGGCATGATCCCCAGCGCGAACACCGTGAAGCGCGACAGTGCCCCGCCCGAGAACATGTTGAACAGGCTCAGGATGCCGCCTTGCTGGTCCTTGAAGAGCTGCTGCAACTGGTTCGGGTCGATTCCCGGCACCGGAATGTGAGCGCCGATGCGATAGACGACGAGCGCAAGCAGCAAGAAGACAAGCCGGCGACGCAGGTCGCCGAACTTGCCGCTCTTGGCCAGTTGATTCGCGTTGGTTGCCACGCAGGGATCCTAGAGTCGTGCGGACACGCAGCCTCAGGCCACCGAGCCGCCTGCGGCCTCGATCGCGGCCTTGGCGCCGGCGGTAGCGCCGATGCCCTTGAGCACGACCTTCTTGCTCAGCTCACCCGACTTGATGACCTTGACCACCTTCGCGCGCTCGCCGACCAGACCGGCCTGCTTGAGCGTAGGGACGTCGACTTCGTCAGCCGCCAGCACCTGCAGGTCAGCCAGCGTGACCTCCGCGTTGTACTTCAGCGTCAGTGACTTGAAGCCCCGCTTGGGCAGGCGACGCTGCAGCGGCATCTGCCCGCCTTCGAAGCCCACCTTGTGGTAGCCACCGGCACGCGATTTCTGACCCTTGTGGCCGCGACCCGCGGTCTTGCCCAGGCCGGAGCCGATACCACGGCCGACACGGCGCTTGGCATGCTTGGCGCCCGAGGCGGGCTTGATCGTGTTGAGTTCCATCGTCTTCTCCAGGTCCGTCCGCGCCTTACAGCACTTGAACCAGGTAGCTCACCTTGTTGATCATCCCGCGCACCGCGGGCGTGTCTTCGAGCACGCGCTCGCTGCCGATCTGGCGCAGGCCGAGACCGCGAACCGTCGCACGGTGCGACTCCTTGGTGCCGATCGGGCTGCGCACCAGCTTCACCTTGACCGTCTTCTTGTCCGTCATGTCGTTCCCCTGGCGGCTCAGTTGAAGATCTCTTCGACCGACTTGCCGCGCTTCGAGGCGACTTCCGACGGTGTCGTCGAGCGGCGCAGCGCATTGAAGGTCGCGCGCACCATGTTGTACGGGTTGGACGACCCGAGGCTCTTGGCCACGATGTCGGTCACGCCCATCACTTCGAACACCGCGCGCATCGGACCGCCGGCGATGATGCCGGTTCCCGGCGCTGCCGGCGCCAGCAACACCTTGGCTGCGCCGTGCTCGCCGGTCACGTTGTGGTGCACGGTGCCGTTCTTGAGGCTGACCTTGACCATGTCGCGGCGCGCCGCATCCATTGCCTTGGTCACAGCGACCGGAACTTCCTTGGCCTTGCCCTTGCCCATGCCGACACGGCCATCGCCGTCGCCGACCACGGTCAATGCCGCGAAGCTCATGGTGCGACCGCCCTTGACCACCTTGGTCACGCGGTTCACCTGGATCATCTTTTCCTTCAGACCGTCGTCACGACCGTCGTCAGCGATCCGGGGTTGAAACTTTGCCATGTCAGATTCCTTCGATGTGCAGTGCAGTCAAGGTGCGCAAACGCACTCAGAACTGCAGGCCAGCTTCGCGCGCCGCTTCGGCCAGGACCTTCACGCGACCGTGATACGCGAAGCCGCCGCGGTCGAACGCGACCGACTCGATGCCCGCCGCCTTGGCGCGCTCGGCAATGCGCTTCCCGATCAGGCTGCGGCTTCGGTGTTGCCACCCTTGCCTGCGGCGCCCAGCTGAGCACGCACTTCCTTCTCGGCGGTCGAGGCGCTGGCCAGAACCTTCGAGCCGTCGTCGGAGATGACGCTGGCGTAGATGTGCAGGTTGGAACGGAACACCGTCAGGCGCGCCACCTTCTGCAAGGCGATGCGCACACGGGTCTGCTTGGAGCGACGCAGGCGCTGATCTTTGCGGTTCAACATCGAGCTGCTCCTTACTTCTTCTTGGTCTCTTTGAGCGAGACCTTCTCTTCGGCATACCGGATGCCCTTGCCCTTGTAGGGCTCGGGCGGGCGGATGGCCCGCACTTCGGCAGCGATCTGACCGACCACCTGGCGATCGGACCCCTTGATCACGATCTCGGTCTGCGTCGGGCACTCGACCTTGATCCCGGCCGGCATGTCCTTCACGACCGGGTGCGAAAAACCCACCTGCAGGTTCAGCTTGGCACCTTGCGCCTGGGCTCGGAAGCCCACGCCCACCAGCGTCAGCTTGCGTTCGAAGCCCTTGCTGACGCCATTGACCATGTTGGCCACCAGCGCGCGCATCGTGCCGCTCATCGCATTCGCAGCCGCCGATTCATCGGCCGGCGCAAAGCTCAGCTTGCCGTCTTCATTCTTGACCGAGACCAGCCGGTTCACCGGACGCACCAGCGTACCGAGCGAGCCCTTGACACTGATCTGATCAGCATTGATCGCCACGTCCACACCCTTGGGGACGGCGATCGGCATCTTTCCAACGCGAGACATTCTTCAGCTCCTTCGCGTCAGGCGACGTAACACAGGACCTCGCCGCCGATACCGGCAGCGCGGGCCTTGCGGTCCGTCATGACGCCCTTGGGCGTCGTCACGATCGCCACGCCCAGGCCGTTCATGACCTGGGGAATCTCGTGACGGCCCTTGTAGACGCGCAGGCCCGGACGACTCACGCGCTCGATGCGCTCGATCACAGGGCGTCCGGCGTAGTACTTCAGGCCGATCTCGAGTTGCGGCTTCTCGGCCTCACCCTTGACGGCGTAGGCATCGATGTAACCCTCGTCCTTCAGGACCTGGGCGATCGCCACCTTCAGCTTCGACGACGGCATCACCACGACAGCCTTCTCCACCATCTGCGCGTTGCGGATGCGGGTCAGCATGTCGGCGATGGGATCACTCATGCTCATGGGTTTTCTCCTGTACGTTCGCGTGCCGGCTTACCAGCTGGCCTTGACGACGCCGGGGATGTCCCCCTTGAACGCCAGTTCACGGATCTTGTTGCGCGCCAGACCGAAGGTGCGGAAGGTGCCGCGGGGGCGGCCGGTCAGTTCGCAGCGGTTACGCAGGCGCGACGGGTAGGCGTTGCGCGGCAGCTTCTGCAGCGCCAGACGCGCGGTGTAGCGCTCTTCGTCGGACTTGCCCGCGTCGTTGATGATGGCCTTCAGCTCTGCGTACTTCTTCGCGAACTTGGCGACCAGCTGCTCACGCTTGAGCTCACGCTGCTTGATCGAAAGTTTTGCCACAGGCCACCTCAGTTCTTGAACGGGAACTTGAATGCGGCGAGCAGCGCCTTGCATTCGTCGTCGGTCTTCGCGGTCGTCGTGAAGCTGATGTTCATCCCACGCAGCGCGTCGATCTTGTCGTACTCGATCTCGGGGAAGATGATCTGCTCTTTGACACCGATGTTGTAGTTGCCACGACCATCGAACGAGCGGCCCGAGATGCCGCGGAAGTCGCGCACGCGGGGCAGCGAAATCGTCACGAAGCGATCCAGGAACTCGTACATGCGCACGCCACGCAGCGTGACCATGCAGCCGATGGGCACGCCATCACGGATCTTGAAGCCGGCGATCGCCTTCTTCGACTTCGTGACCACGGGCTTCTGGCCGGCGATCTTGGTCAGGTCGCCGACGGCGTGCTCCATGACCTTCTTGTCCGACACGGCCTCGCTCACACCCATGTTGAGCGTGATCTTGGTCAGGCGCGGCACCTGCATCACCGACTTGTAGCCAAACTTGGCCACCAGATCGGCGACGATCTTGTCGCGGTAATGCTGCTGAAGACGAGCTGTCTGTTGTTGAGCCATTGCTTACCTCGGCCTCAAGCCTTGATCTCGTCGCCGCTGGACTTGAAGACGCGCACCTTCTTGCCGTCAGCCAGGAGCTTGATGCCCACGCGATCGGCCTTGCCGCTCGCAGGGTTGTAGATCGCCACGTTGGACTGGTGGATCGGCATGGTCTTGTCGACGATGCCGCCGGTCGAACCCTTCAACGGGTTCGGCTTCACGTGCTTCTTCACGATGTTGACGCCATCAACCAGCAGGTGATCGGCGTCGACGCGCGACGCTACGGCGCCACGCTTGCCTTTGTCGCGACCGGTCAGCACGATGACCTGGTCGCCCTTGCGAATCTTGTTCATGGTGTGTTCCTCGCAGTCGCTCAGAGGACCTCGGGGGCCAGCGACACGATCTTCATGAAGCGCTCGGTCCGCAGTTCGCGGGTCACCGGGCCGAAGATGCGGGTGCCGATCGGCTCGAGCTTGGCGTTCAGCAGCACGGCGGCATTGCCGTCGAACTTGACCAGCGAGCCGTCCTGGCGACGCACACCCTTGGCGGTGCGCACGACCACGGCGCTGTAGACCTCGCCCTTCTTGACTCGACCACGCGGCGCAGCCTCCTTGATGGAGACCTTGATGACGTCGCCGATGCCGGCATAGCGGCGCTTGGAGCCGCCGAGCACCTTGATGCACATGACGCTTTTCGCGCCCGTGTTGTCCGCGACATCGAGCCGCGATTGCATTTGAATCATTGTCCGTCCCCAACTTGTCTCGCGCCCGACCCACCATGGGTCGCTTGTGAGCAGTCTTGGGCCCGTCATCGGGCGCCTGCGTTGTCGCAAGACCCCCTCTGGTTAGGGCGAGACCGAGGCCACCTTGGGCGATTCGGGCCAGAGCGACCCGGCGGGGCTCTCTGGCCCCGCAATCCCAAGCCGACGTTCGGCGAAGCTAAGAATTATCTGCGACCACAGGCATCGTGTCAAGCGTTGTCATTCGCCAACCCGTGTGCGCAACGGCCGGGCTCACAGCGCCCCAGCCTGCGCCAGGAGCGTCTCCGCATTGCTCACCTCGAACTTGCCTGGCGCCTCGATGTTCAGCGTCTTGACGGTACCGTCGACGACCAGCATGGAGTAGCGTTGCGACCGCAGTCCCATGCCGCGGGCGTTGAGGTCCAGCGTGAGGCCTGTTGCCTGTGTGAACGCCGCGCTACCGTCCGCCATCATGCGGACCTTGCCACCGGTCCTCTGCTCCCGGCCCCAGGCGCCCATGACGAACGCGTCGTTGACCGACAAGCACCAGATCTCGTCGACGCCGGCCGCCTTGAATGCATCGGCGTGTTTCACGAAGCCCGGCACGTGCTGGGCCGAACAGGTGGGCGTGAAGGCCCCCGGCAAGGCGAAGACGGCGATGGTCTTCCCTGCGGTCAACTTGCCGATTTCGAAAGTGTTCGGACCGAGCGAGCAGCCTTCGCCCTCGACCTCGATGAACTCCTGCAGAGCGCCCTCGGGCAGCTTGTCACCGACTTTCAGCATCGCACATCTCCTGATGAAGGAAGGGAAGGGGGTCCGAAAGGAAAAACGACCGGTGCGCCAGCATGCCAGCGTACCGGTCGCATTCGTCGCAGGCCGATCAAAGCCCTGGACAGCGAGTCAGGCTCAGACCACGCGGGCCTTCTCGACCAGTCGGGTCACGACCCAGGCCTTGGTCTTGGAGATCGGCCGGCCTTCGGCGATCTCGACCAGATCGCCGAGCTTGTATTCGTTGTTCTCGTCATGCGCGTGGTACTTGCGCGAACGCGCCACGATCTTGCCGTAGAGCTCGTGCTTGACGCGACGCTCGACCAGCACGGTGATCGTCTTGGAACGCTGGTCACTGACCACGCGGCCGACGAGGGTGCGCGTGTTCTTGACGGTCTCTTGAGTCGTCATTGCGCGGCTCCCTTCTTCTTCTCGGCCAGGATGGTCTTGGCGCGAGCGATGTCACGACGGGTCAGACGCAGGCTGGCGGTGTTGCCCAGTTGCTGCGTGCCCTTTTGCATGCGCAGGCCGAAGTGGGCCTTGAGCAGATCCTTGACCTCCTGCTCGAGGGCCGCGACGTCCTTGGCGCGAAGTTCAGATGCTTTCATGTCGATTACTCCGAAGCGTCAGGCGCCGATCTGGCGCGAGACGAAGGTGCAGCGCAACGGCAGCTTGGCCGCGGCCAGCGTGAACGCCTCACGCGCGAGCTCTTCGGGAACGCCGTTGATCTCGTAGAGCACCTTGCCGGGCTGGATCTCGGCGACGTAGTACTCCGGATTACCCTTTCCGTTGCCCATGCGGACTTCCGCCGGCTTTTGCGAGATGGGCTTGTCGGGGAAGATGCGGATCCAGATGCGGCCGCCGCGCTTCACGTGGCGGGAGATCGCGCGACGCGCCGCCTCGATCTGGCGTGCCGTCAGGCGGCCGCGCTCGGTGGCCTTCAGTCCGAAGTCGCCGAACGACACGTTCGCACCGCGGGTGGCGATGCCCGTGTTGCGGCCCTTCTGTTCCTTACGGAACTTGCGACGAGAGGGTTGCAGCATTTTTATTCTCCTTTGGCGTCGCCAGGGGCGACGGCCTTGCGCACGCGCTTCACGGCGGCCTTCGGGCCGTCTGCGGCAGCAGGTGCGGCACCGTCGGCCGGCTTGTCCGTCGGGGCGGCAGCGCCAGCGTCGGCACGCG
>NZ_AZND01000051.1:0-20074 GCF_000576205.1 Methylibium sp. T29
GCAGGGCGCCGCCGCGCGGGGGTGAGGCTGGTGAGCAGTGCGGCGCCAGCGGCGCCCAGGAGGGCGTTGCGCAAGGCTCAGGCGCGCCGTCGCGCGCGTGCGGCGTCGAGGAACTCGCGCAGGATCGGCCGGCCGTCGAGCTGGTCGGGATGGAGCTGGCGCTGCGCCATGAATTCCGGATGCCACTGCATGCCGAATACATAGCTCGAACCGCGCCAGCGCACCGCCTCGATCAGGCCGTCGGGCACCGCCACCGCCTCGATGTTCAGTTCGCGGCCCAGGTCCTTGATTGCCTGGTGGTGGATGGAGTTGATCTCGGCCCGGTGCGTGCCCGGATAGAGCCCGGCCAGCCGGCTGCCCTGCACCAGGCTGACCTCGTGGAACTGGTTGTCGTAGCGGGCATCGTCGACGTGGGCGATGGCGGTGGGCACCTGGGTCGAGATGTCCTGGTAGAGCGTGCCGCCGAAGGCGACATTGATCAGCTGGCAGCCGCGGCAGATGCCGATCACCGGCTTGCCGGCGGCGACGAAGGCGTTGAACAGCTCGATCTCGTAGCGGTCGCGCACCCGGTCGCCGGCCCAGGCGGGCGCCAGCGGGGTCTCGCCGTAGCTCTCGGGGGCCACGTCGGCGCCGCCCTGCAGCACCAGGCCGTCGAGTCGCTGCGCGTAGTCGGCCAGGCTCACCTCGCTGGGCTGCAGCAAGCCCTCGCGCTCGACGGGCGGGATCATCAGCGCCAGCGCGTCGGGCTGCAGCACCCAGTGCGCCACCGATTGCTCCAGGTAGTGCAGGGTCCGGGTGAAGATGCCACCGATGTCGGCCACCGGTGTGATCGGGTGATAGATGCGCGCGGAGATGCCGATGAGCAGCGCGTCGGACATGGCAGGAAGAGTGGGTAGGACGATGGGGACGAGGATACCCTTGGAGCCGAGCGCGGCTCCATAGAATCCGCGGATGGATGTGTCAGTTGAAAACGATCGTGCGCCTCCGGGCGAAGCCGCTGGTCTGCTGCGCCACCTGAACCCCGAGCAGCTCGCCGCGGTCACGCTGCCGGCGGGCAATGCGCTGATCCTCGCGGGTGCCGGGTCCGGCAAGACGCGGGTGCTGACGACGCGCATCGCCTGGCTGGTGCAGACCGGGCAGGTCTCGCCGGCCGGCGTGATGGCGGTGACCTTCACCAACAAGGCCGCGAAGGAGATGCTCACGCGGCTCTCCACGCTGCTGCCGGTGAACCCGCGCGGCATGTGGATCGGCACCTTCCACGGCTTGTGCAACCGCTTCCTGCGCGCGCACTGGAAGCTGGCGGGCCTGCCGCAGGGTTTCCAGATCCTCGATGCGCAGGACAGCGTCTCTGCGGTCAAGCGCATCGTCAAGGCGATGAAGCTCGACGAGGAGCGCTACATCCCCAAGCAGTGCGCGTGGTTCATCGCCGGCGCCAAGGAAGACGGACTGCGCCCGCAGCATATCGAGGTGCGCGACGAGCTCACCCGCACGCAGCAGGCCATCTACCAGGCCTACGAAGACCAGTGCCAGCGCGAGGGCGTGGTCGACTTCGCCGAGCTGATGCTGCGCACCTACGAGCTGATGCGTGACCACGCCGAGCTGCGCCAGCACTACCAGCGGCGCTTCCGCCACATCCTGGTCGACGAATTCCAGGACACCAATCGCCTGCAGTACGCGTGGTTGAAGATGTTCGCCGGCACCGACAACAACGTGCTCGCCGTCGGCGACGACGACCAGAGCATCTACGCCTTCCGCGGCGCGCGTGTCGGCAACATGGCCGACTTCGAGCGCGAGTTCCACGTTCAGCAAGTCGTGAAGCTCGAGCGCAACTACCGCAGCTTCGGCAACATCCTCGACAGCGCCAACGCGCTGATCGCGCACAACTCGCGCCGCCTGGGCAAGAACCTGCGCACCGAGGCCGGCCCCGGAGAGCCGGTGCGCGTGTTCGAGGCCACCAGCGACTTCGCCGAGGCGCAGTGGTTCCTCGACGAGGCGCGCCAGCTGCAGCGCGACGGCTCGCCGCGCAGCGAGATCGCAGTGCTCTACCGCAGCAACGCGCAGAGCCGGGTGATCGAGAGCGCGCTGTTCAACGCCGGCGTGCCCTACCGCGTCTATGGCGGCCTGCGTTTCTTCGAGCGTGCCGAGATCAAGCACGCGCTGGCTTACCTGCGGCTGATCGAGAATCCGAACGACGACACCAGCTTCCTGCGCGTCGTCAACTTCCCCACGCGTGGCATCGGCACCCGCACGATGGAGCTGCTGCAGGACGCCGCGCGCAGCAGCGGCCGCAGCCTCTGGCAGAGCGTGGGGGCGATCGCCGGCAAGGGCGGCAGCAACCTCGGCGCCTTCACCGCGCTTGTCGACGCGATGCGCGACGCGACGCGCGGCCTCACGCTGCGCGAGATCATCGAGCACGTGGTGCAGTCTTCCGGGCTGGCCGACTTCTACCGCAACGAGAAGGAAGGCGCCGAGCGGCTGGAGAACCTGGACGAACTGGTCAACGCCGCCGAGGCCTTCGTCACGCAGGAAGGCTTCGGCAAAGACGCGGTGGCGTTGCCGGTCGACGAACAGGCCGGCCGCATCGCCGAGGGCCTGCCAGCCGCCGTGGCCCTGGTCGACACCCAGCCCGATGCCGAGACCGGCGAGATCATGAGCCCGCTCGCGGCCTTTCTCACCCACGCCGCGCTCGAGGCCGGCGACAACCAGGCGCAGGCCGGCCACGACGCCGTGCAGTTGATGACGGTGCACGCCGCCAAGGGCCTGGAGTTCGACCAGGTCTTCATCACCGGCCTGGAGGAAGGCCTGTTCCCGCACGAGAACGCGGCGGCCGACCTCGACGGTCTGGAAGAGGAGCGCCGCCTGATGTACGTGGCCATCACGCGCGCGCGCAAGCGGCTCTACCTGAGCTTCAGCCAGACCCGCATGCTGCACGGCCAGACCCGCTACAACCTCAAGAGCCGCTTCTTCGATGAACTGCCCGAGGCTGCGCTGAAATGGCTCACGCCGAAGCTGCAGGGCTTCGGCTCGGGCTATGCGCGCGACTACCAGGCCGCGTGGCAGCGCGGCACGGGGCTCGGCTCGATGGTGGGCGCGGGACGCGTAGTGCCTGCTTCGGCGCCGGCCGCCTTCGAAGCCCAGGCGCGCAGCACGCCGAACGGGCTGCGGTCCGGGCAAGGCGTGTTCCACACCAAGTTCGGCGAGGGCGTGATCGTCACGCTCGAGGGCATCGGCGCCGATGCCCGCGCCCAGGTCAACTTCGGCCGCCATGGCATGAAGTGGCTGGCGCTGAGCGTCGCGAAGCTGACGCCGGTCGACTGAGAGCGCGGCGCGCGCGCAACACCGCCTTCAGTCCGACGCTCCGTCATGGTGCGTTGTGGTCCCTGCTGAGACAGCGGGAACAATTTGTAAGCAAATGCTGCGCTGCTCACAAAGGTTTGTCCTTGCTTGTTCGCGGCGGGGGTGATCCGAACACTGCCGCCACCACTCGTCGTTGGCAGTCAGGGGTGGTGCGCCGGCCGGCGGCGGGCGCTTCTTCTCTCCATACCGATACCTAGACTTGAGGAGACTCACCATGCCCTTGCTCATTGCCCTGGCGATTTCGATCGGCGTTCTGGCCGTGGTCGCGACCTTTCTTTTCCTCGGCCCGCTGGCGGCCTTCGGCGTCCAGATCTGGCAGGCCTTCGTGGCCTGGGCCTGCTACTTCCACAGCGGTGGCAAGCCCGCTTCGGCGCGGACCACCATCGTCTGCATGTCCTTCGGCATCGTCGTCG
This sequence comes from Methylibium sp. T29, assembly GCF_000576205.1. Classification (NCBI taxonomy): domain Bacteria; kingdom Pseudomonadati; phylum Pseudomonadota; class Betaproteobacteria; order Burkholderiales; family Sphaerotilaceae; genus Methylibium; species Methylibium sp. T29. Next base: position 3,771 of record NZ_AZND01000051.1, read on the forward strand.
GGGCACTGTCGGTCATGCTGGCCGGGCAACTGGGTTCGCTCGGATCGCTTGCCGCACCGGTGGCGGTGGGCATCGGTGCGGCGGTGATCGTGCTGGCCGCGCACATCGGTCTGCTCGCAACGATCCCGGCCTGCGTCTACGGCTTCGCCTGCGTGGCCGGGCTCATCCTGCTGAAGAGCGTGGCGCCGGTCGACGCGATCGTGCCGTCCATCGTGTCGATCGCGATCGGCGCGGGCTTCGGTTGGGCCTCCGAGGCGCTGGCCGGCATGCTGACCAAGAAGGCCGCTCCCGCGGTGGCCTGACCCGCGGCGGCGCAGAGCGCCCGGCCGTTCCTGACGGTCGGGCGCTCTTGCATGGCCGTCCTCGTGACAGACGCGACACCGATCTGTCACCGCGCTTTCATGTCCCGTGCCTAACGTCTGCGGCTTCCCGGTGTGGCCATTCCGGCCCGCCCGCCACCCAGCAGTCGCAAGGAACGCAGACATGAATCAGCGAGTCGATCTCCCTCTGCTCGGCATCGATCGAGATGACGAGAACAGCAACACCAGCGGCAACGACAACTTCATGGCCGTGCTCGACGCCCGGCTGAGCCGGCGCTCCGTGCTGCGCGGCGGCGTGGGGACCGCGGCGGCCGTGGTGCTGGGCGGGTTGAGCGTCAGCGCCTGCGGTGGCGGGGACGACGACGCGCCGCCCGCGAACCCGCCGGTCGACAAGCTGGGCTTCACCGCCGTGGCCAAGAGCACCGCCGACGCCGTGAGCGTGCCGGCCGGCTACACCGCCGCCGTGATCTACGCACTCGGCGATCCGCTGACGGCGGGCACGCCAGCCTATGCCAACGACGGCAGCGACACCGATTTCGACCAGCGCGCCGGCGACCACCACGACGGCATGGAGTACTTCGGGCTCAACGCTGCCGGCACCGCGCGCGACGCGAACGGCTCCGAGCGCGGCCTGCTGGCGATGAACCACGAGGCACTGAGCGACAACTACCTGCACGTGAACGGCAGCTCGGCGCGTCCGCGTCCGGCATCGGAATCCGACAAGGAGATCCCGGCCCACGGCGTGTCGGTGGTCGAGGTCCGCAAGACCGGTGGCAGCTGGGCCTACGTCCAGGACTCGGCCTACAACCGCCGCGTCACGCCGCTCACGCCGGTGGAGCTGTCGGGCGCGGTGCGCGGCAACGCGCTCGCGAAGACGCTGTACTCGACCGCCGGCACCGGCGCGCGCGGCACCATCAACAACTGCGGTACCGGCTACACCCCCTGGGGCACGCTGCTGACCGGCGAAGAGAACTTCGAGGGCTACTTCACCCGCTCGGCCGGCGACGACGCGGCCCGAGGCGACAAGAGTGTCACGGCGCTCAACCGCTACAAGCGCAAGCAGGGCGCGGCCAGCCGTCACGGCTGGGAAACCAGCGGTGCGGACGACAAGTACCAGCGCTGGGACATCAGCAAGATCGGCGCCTCGGCCGACGGCAGCGACGACTACCGCAACGAGCTCAACACCTTCGGCTACATCGTCGAGATCGATCCGTACGACAAGGCGGCGACCATCAAGAAGCGCACCACCCTGGGCCGCTTCGCGCACGAGAGCGCGGCCTTCGGCAAGGCGGTCGCCGGCAAGCCGCTGGCCGTCTACATGGGCGACGACTCGCGTGGCGAGTACATCTACAAGTTCGTGTCGGCCACGAACTGGGATGCCGCCGACGCAGAGCCCTCGAACCGCATCGCCGCCGGCGACAAGTACCTCGACAGCGGCAAGCTCTATGTGGCGAAGTTCAACGACGACGGCAGCGGCGACTGGATCGAGCTGAGCTTTGACAATCTCGACGTGAAGAACTACGCCGGCTACGCTTTCGCCGACGCAGGCGACGTGGCGATCCACTCGCGCCTGGCCGGCGACGCGGTCGGCGCGACCGCGATGGACCGCCCCGAGTGGTGCGCGGTGCACCCGACGACCGGCGAGATCTACTACACGCTCACCAACAACAGCGTGCGCAAGCTCGAACCGGCGGCACCGGCGGTCGGGGCGTCGCCCGACTCGATCCAGCGCGCGCTCGACGCGGCCAACCCGCGCAGCTACAAGGACTCCTACGGCGGCGCGCCGGAAGGCTCGGCCGGCAACATCAACGGCCACATCATCCGCATGAAGGAAGACGGCGGCGAGCCCGCGGCGACCGGCTTCACCTGGGATGTCTACCTGTTCGGTGCGCAGTCCGACGCCGACACGTCCAAGATCAACCTGTCCTCGCTCACCGCGGACCAGGACTTCTCCAGCCCCGACGGCCTGTGGTTCAGCCGCTCGACCGGGCTGTGCTGGATCCAGACCGACGACGGCGCCTACACCGACGTGAGCAACTGCATGATGCTGCTCGGCGTGCCGGGCACGGTAGGCGACGGCGTGAAGACCACGCTCAGCTACACCCTGGCCGACACGTCCACGCTGAGCATCGACACCTATGTCGGCAAGAAGCCGACCGCCGACACGCTCAAGCGCTTTCTTGTCGGACCGAAGGACTGCGAGCTGACCGGCTGCACCGAGACGCCCGATGGCAAGACCGTGTTCGCCAACATCCAGCACCCGGGCGAGACGATCTCCGCCGCGACCATCGGCAACCCGGCGGGCTATGTGAGCCACTGGCCCGGCAACGCCGGCTACCAGGCGACCGTGGGCAACACCACCTCACGGCCGCGCTCGGCCACGCTCGCGATCACCAAGGACGACGGAGGCCGCGTCGGGGCCTGAGGCCCTGCGCGGCGCCCGTCCGGCGGAAGCCGGGCGGGCTTTCTAGGCCGGCGCATGCGCCGGCCTTTTTCATGCCGTCTTCGCTTCGTCTTCGCTGCTGTCGGGGCCGCCGCTGAGGTCGAAGGCGTCGACGAAGCTGAAGTACAGCGAGGCGTAGAAGATGGTCGACACCAGCATCGTGAGCGGCAGCACCGCCAGCCCCATCACCTGCTGCAGCCCGAGCAGCGCGGTGACGACCTGCAGCAGCGTCACGAACAGCATCGTCAGGCCGAACCAGGCGATGCCGTAGACGGCGAAGGCGCCGCGGCTGCGCCAGCACGCCACGATGCTGGCGAACAGCGCCTTGTTGACCGGCATGCGGCCCCAGCACACCAGGGCCGGCGCATGCCAGAAGGCGAGCGACAGCAGCGCCATCAGGCCCAGTCGCAGCAGCACGCTCCACGGCAGCAGCGGGTCCTCGAGTGCGGCGGCGGCGGCGGCGGCGGTGGTCTCTTCGGTGGCGATGGCTTCGATGGCCGCCGCGAAGCGGCCGCCGTCCAGCACATGCGACAGCAGCACGACGGCGATCGCCGCCGCCGCGTAGGCTGCGCCGAGCTGCAGCAGGCGGTTGCGGTTCAGCGGGTCGCGCAGCGGCAGCAGCGCCAGTCGCGGCGTGGCGATGCGGCCAGCCAGTACCTCTCGGGTGGCCAGCAGGAAGGCGACGGTGGCCACCGGCATCAGCGACAGCGCGAGCACCGGGCCGACGGCCGGCAATTGCAGCAGCACGAACACCACCAATCCGAACAGCGCGAAGAGCGCGGCGAACGCCAGCGGCTGGCGGAAGAACACGGTGAAGCCGGCGCGCACCCACAGCAGGCCCTGACGGGCGCGAACAGTCTTGAGTTTCATCGGTCGGGGGGCTCAGCGGCTCGCGGGATGCCAGGGCGTCGCGATGCGCTCGCGCAGCACGCGCTCGAAGTGGGTGGGGTCGTGCGGCACCAGCATGCTGGCCTCGCGCGGGAGGTGCACGTCCCACAGCCGCGAGATCCAGAAGCGCAGCGCCGCGGCGCGCAGCAGCGCGGGCAGCAGGCGCAGTTCGTCGCCGGTGAGTGGGCGCACCTCGGCGTAGGCCGTCACGAAGGCCGCGGCCCGGTCTTCCAGCAGCCGGCCGCTGGCGAGGTCGATGCACCAGTCATTCAGGCAGACGGCGATGTCGAAGGCGAGCCGGTCGACGCCGGCGAAGTAGAAGTCGAAGAAGCCGGTGAGCTGGGAGCGGCCCTCGGCGTCCTCGTCGAACATCACGTTGTCGCGGAACAGATCGGCATGGATCGGTCCGCGCGGCAGGGCGGCGTCGGAGGCCGACGCGCTGACGCTGTGCTGGAACGCCAGCTCGTCCTCCAGCAGCGCGCGCTGCGGCGGTGCGAGGAAGGGCAGGATCTGCGGCACCGTCTCGTCCCACCACGCCAGCCCTCGCAGGTTGGGCTGGTGGTACGGGTAGTCTCGGCCGGCCTCGTGCATGCGGGCCAGCATGGCGCCGACCTGCTGGCAATGCGCCGCGCTGGGGGCCAGCACATGACCGCCGCGCAGGCGCTCCACGATGGCGGCCGGCTTGCCGCACAGCGCATGGAGGATCTCGCCGTGGGCATCGGACTGCGGCATCGGGACCAGGATGTCGCGTCCGGCCAGGTGCTTCATCAGGTGCAGATAGAACGGCAGCTGCTCGGCGCTCAGCCGTTCGAACAGCGTCAGCACGTATTCGCCGCGCTCGGCGGTGAGGAAATAGTTGGTGTTCTCGATCCCGGCCTTGATGGGCTTGAGCGCCTTCAGCGGGCCGAGGCCGACCTTGTGCGCGAGGGCCGCGGCTTCGTCGAAGCCGACTTCGGTGAAGACCGCCATCGCTGGCGGCCTAGGGCCTGTTAACGCTATGGGAGGGCTTGCGCCGAGGCCCGGCGGGCCACGGGGCGAGGCGCGGCCGAGGCCGTGTGCCCGTGGCACACAACGAGGCCGCAACGTCGCCCCGTGGCCTGCCCGGCCCCGGCCCGAAGGGTGATCCCAGGAAGCGGGCGCCTCTGCGTTGCAAATGCTCGCCGTAGCCCAAGCTACGGCTGTGCCTTGCGCCTTGATGGCGCCCGCTTCCTGGGTCACGCAAGCCCTCCCATAGCGCTAACAGGCCCTAGAAGGTGAGGACGCGCCAGACGCGCCGACCGGCGCCGCCCTTCGCCGAACTGGGGCCTTCCGCGGAGTCGCGGCCGGCATCGATCGGCAGCACCTCGTACTCGGCCTTCACCGGGCCCTTGGGCTGCACCTTGATGCTCTGCACGGCACCGCGCACGCGCAGCTCCTCGACGCGCGCGTTGTCGTCCTCGATGACGCTGCGCTTGACCGCCGGCTCACCGCGGGTGGTGGGTTGGTTCTCCTGCACCACGCGGGCGGCCGGAGCCGACGCGGCGACGGCCGCCTGGGCCAGGGCGAGCCCCGGGACCGCGCCGCAGGCGCAGCACAGCAGGGCGAGAGTCAGGGGGCGCTGCAGCGGCATGACGGTGATTGTAGGACGCGGCCTGTGGCTTCCGGGGGGTCGGGTCATGCGGCCCGGGGCAGCGGCCACAATCGGCGCCATGCGCGCTCACGACGATTCCTGCCTGTTGCTGGTGGACGGTTCCAGCTACCTCTACCGCGCCTACCACGCGCTGCCTGACCTGCGCAATCCGGCCGGCGAGCCGACCGGCGCGGTGCGCGGCATGGTGGCCATGCTGAAGAAGCTGCGCGAGGAGTTCCCGTCGGCGCACGCGGCCTGCGTGTTCGACGCCAAGGGCAAGACCTTCCGCGACGACTGGTACCCGGAGTACAAGGCGAACCGCGCCTCGATGCCGGAGGATCTGGCGAGGCAGATCGCGCCGATCCACGCTGTGGTGACGCTGCTGGGCTGGCCGGTGCTCGAGATCCCCGGCATTGAGGCCGACGACGTGATCGGCACGCTGGCGCGGGCGGCGGCCGCGCGCGGCCAGCGGGTCATCGTCTCGACAGGCGACAAGGACCTGGCGCAGCTCGTCGACGCGCACGTGACGCTGATCAACACGATGAGCGGCGAGCGGCTCGACGTGGCCGGCGTGACCGAGAAGTTCGGTGTGCCGCCCGAGCGCATCGTCGACTACCTGACGCTGGTCGGCGACGCGGTCGACAACGTGCCGGGAGTCGAGAAGGTGGGGCCGAAGACCGCCGCCAAGTGGATCGCGGAGCACGGCTCGCTGGACGGCGTGATGGCCGCGGCCGACGCCATCAAGGGCGTTGCCGGCGAGAACCTGCGCAAGGCGCTGGACTGGCTGCCGCTGGGTCGCCGGCTGGTGACCGTGAAGACCGACTGTGATCTGTCGGAGGCACTGCCGGGCTGGAACGGCACGGCCGCCTGGGACACGCTGACCTGGCGCGAGACCGACCGCGCGGCCCTGCTGGCCTTCTACACGCACAACGACTTCCGCGCGTGGCGCAATGAGCTCGAGTCGGCCCGTGCCGCCGCCGCGCCGGCCCCGCAAGTGGCGGCGGCGGAGGCCGGGGAAGGGCAGAGCGCGCTGTTCGCCGACCCGGCGGGTACCGGGCCGGCCGATGGTGGCGTCGCGCCTGCGGTCGACAAGCGCTACGAGACCGTGCTGACGCGCGAGGCCTTCGAGGCGTGGCGCGCGCGCATCGAGGCGGCCGACCTGGTGGCTCTGGACACGGAGACCGACTCGCTCGACGGCATGCGGGCACGCATCGTCGGCCTGAGCTTCAGCGTGCAGCCCTACGAGGCCTGCTACATCCCGCTCGCCCACACCTACCCGGGCGCGCCCGACCAGCTGCCGCTCGATGAGGTGCTGGCGGCGCTGAAGTCCTGGCTCGAGGACGGCTCGCGCGCCAAGCTCGGCCAGAACGTCAAGTACGACACCCATGTGTTCGCCAACCATGGCATCGCGGTGCGTGGCTATGTGCATGACACCCTGCTGCAGAGCTACGTGCTGGAGGCGCACAAGCCGCACAGCCTGGAGAGCCTCGCCAGCCGCCACCTCGACCGCAAGGGCCTGAGCTACGAGGACGTGGTCGGCAAGGGCGCGCAGCAGATCCCGTTCGCGCAGGTCGAGCTGACGCGCGCCACCGAGTATTCGGGCGAGGACAGCGACATGACGCTGGACGTGCACAGGGTCTTGTGGCCGCAGCTCGAGGCCGCGCCGCGCCTGCGCGAGGTCTACGAGCGCATCGAGATGCCGACCTCGGTGATCCTCGGCCGCATCGAGCGTCACGGCGTGCTGATCGACAGCGCGCTGCTCGCGCGCCAGAGCGCCGATCTGGCGCAGCGCATGGTGGCACTGGAGCAGGAGGCGCATGCGCTGGCCGGCCAGCCCTTCAACCTGGGCAGCCCCAAGCAGATCGGCGAGATCCTGTTCAACAAGCTGGGCATCCCGGCGAAGAAGAAGACCGCCAGCGGCGCGCCGAGCACCGACGAGGAGGTCCTGGCCGAGCTGGCCGCCGACTACCCACTGCCGGCCAAGCTGCTGGAGCACCGCTCGCTCGCCAAGCTCAAGGCACCTACACGGACAAGCTGCCGCTGATGGTGAACGCGGCCACCGGCCGCGTGCACACCAACTACGCGCAGGCAGTCGCCGTGACCGGCCGGCTGGCCAGCAACGACCCCAACCTGCAGAACATCCCGATCCGCACGCCCGAGGGCCGGCGCGTGCGCGAGGCCTTCATCGCGCCGCCCGGCCACGTGATCCTGAGCGCCGACTACTCGCAGATCGAGCTGCGCATCATGGCCCACATCTCCGAGGATCCGGGCCTGCTGAAGGCCTTTGCCGAGGGCCTGGACGTGCACCGCGCCACCGCGAGCGAGGTGTTCAACGTGCCGGTGGCCGAGGTCAGCAGCGAGCAGCGGCGCTATGCCAAGGTCATCAACTTCGGGCTGATCTACGGCATGGGCGCCTTCGGTCTGGCGAGCAACCTCGGCATCGAGCAGAAGGCCGCCAAGGACTACATCGATCGCTACTTCGCGCGCTTCGCCGGCGTGAAGCGCTACATGGACGAGACCCGCGCGCGGGCCAAGGAACTGGGCTACGTGGAGACCTTGTTCGGGCGCCGCATTTACCTGCCCGAGATCAACGGCGGCAACGGTCCGCGCCGCACCGGCGCCGAGCGCCAGGCGATCAACGCGCCGATGCAGGGCACCGCGGCCGATCTGATCAAGCTCGCGATGATCGCGGTGCAGGCGGCGCTCGATGCCCAGCAGCGCGCGACGTGCATGGTGATGCAGGTGCACGACGAGCTGGTGTTCGAAGTGCCCGAGGCCGAGCTCGACTGGGCCCGGACCGCCGTGCCGGAACTGATGGCCGGCGTGGCCGAGCTGAAGGTGCCGCTGCTGGCCGAGGTGGGCGTGGGCGCGAACTGGGACCTCGCCCACTGAGGGTAAGCTCGGAACCTAGACGCTGCTGTGGCGCCGGGAGACCTTGGGTGAACGAAATGAGGCATCGTATGGCCCGGGCCGCCCTGCTGGCGCTGTTGTTCGTCATTACCGCCGGCGCGCCCCAGTGGCTGCGGGCGCAGGATCTGACCGGCGAGAAGCGCGTGCTGCTGCTCGGCGCGGGCGGCGAGCGTCTGGAGATCGGCCGTGTGCGCTTCGAGCCGGTGAGTGCCGACCGCTGGCGCTTCCGCTTCGTGCTCGCCGGCGAGGGGTTCACCGAGCGCTTCCTCGCGATGCGGCCGTTCCGTTGCGTGGCCGGTGCGAGCCAGCAGCTCTGCCACTTCCCCTACGGTAGCGAAGACACGGTATCGCGCGACGACCTGTTGCCGCTCGAATACACGCTGATGTTCATCGCGACCAAGCCGGGCGCCCTGCACATCAGCGGGCGCGATGGTCTGTTCTACAAGCTGGCTTTCACCGAGCGCGGTCTGCGCGGCGAACTCTATGACGTGGATCTGGACCCGATCATCACGCCGCGCGAAGGCGGCACGCTGCGGCCCATCGGCTATCGGCAGCTCGATCGGGCCGACCCGAAGTCGCACTGGCTGCCCGCGCTGTTGATCGAGTGAGGGGGCGCCCCGCTGCTGCGTGCACCGATCGGGCGCTCAGCGCAAACCCAGCTTGAAGGCGATCATTGCGCGCAGCTTGTTCGGCGCCACCGGTTTGATCAGCAGGTGGAAGTCGTGGCGGTTCGACTCTTCCTCGTGGCCGGTCATGGTGCTGCCGGTCACCAGGATGGCCGGCAGCGGCTGGCCGAAGGCGGCACGCAGGCTCGTCAGCGCCTCGATGCCGGTGCGCCCTTCGGGCAGGCGGTAGTCGACGATCGCCAGGTCGGGGGTCGTCACGCCGGGGCTGCCGGCCCAGGCCTTGGCGGCCGAGACGGTGTCGAAGGATTCCACGCTGGCACCCCAGCCCTTGAGCAGCACGACCAGCCCCTCCCGAACCGCCGGCTCGTCCTCGACGATGACGATGTGGCGATGCTCCAGCGTCAGTCCCAGCGCGGGCTTGCCGGTGCCCGGCTCGGAGAGCTGGCTGCGCTGGACCTTGCCGGGCGGCACCGTCAGCGTGAACACCGAGCCCCGGCCGGGCACCGACGCCAGGTGCAGCGGTGCCCCCATCAGGCGGGCCAGGCGCTGCACGATCGACAGCCCCAGGCCCAGCCCCTTGGGCTGGTGCAACCCGAGGGGTGCGTTCGCCTGCACCTGATAGAACTCGTCGAACACCCGCTGCTGTTCGGTCGGGGCGATGCCCACGCCGGTGTCCCACACCTGCAGCAGCACCTCATCGCCGCGCCGGCGGGCGCTGACCAGCACGCCGCCGTCGACGGTGTAGCGGATGGCGTTGGACAGCAGATTGCGCACGATGCGATCGACCAGCACCGGGTCGCCGTAGACCACGTGGTGCGCGCCGCGGAAGCGCAGGCTCAGCCCTTTCTCGAAGGCGGTCGGCTCGTACTGCAGCTTCAGGCGCTGGAACAGTTCGCGCAGAGCGAAGTGGCGCGGCTGCGGCTCGACGCCACCGGTGTCGATCTTGGTGATGTCGAGCAGCTCGCCGAACAGACCCTCCAGAGCGTCGACCGAGCTGTTGATGCTGTTGACGAGGTGGGTCACCTCCTCGTCGCCGCGGCTCTTGGAGCGCAGCGCCTCGGCGAACAGGCCCATCGCGTGCAGTGGCTGGCGCAGGTCATGGCTCGCTGCCGCGAAGAACTGGGTCTTGGCGCGATTGGCGGTTTCCGCTGCGCGCTTGGCCTCGTCGGCGGCGGCCTTCTCGGTCTGCAACTGCACGGCCAGCATCTCGGTGCGTACCTTGAGCTCGATGGCGCGGTCGAAGGTGCGGCGGTAGGCCCGACCCAGGATCGTCGTCATGAGGAACACGAGGCTCAGCACGCCGGCCAGCAGCAGGTTGTCGGTGCTGCCCAGCGTTGCGATGCGCAAGATGGTCGGCACGAAGCACAGCGAGATGAAGGCAAAGAACGCGCGGTGCTGCGAAGCCATCAGCGTGATCGAGCCGACGCAGAAGCTGTAGATGATCAGCAGCAGGGTGGTCTGGTGGAAGGCCCGCCCGTGCTCGTAGAACATCCAGGCCGCCAGGCCCCAGCAGGCGCCCGAGGCCATGGCGCCGGCGTTCCACAGGCGCTGCCAGCGCGCGGCCTGTGACGACGCTGCGGCCCAGCCGGCATGCGCGTAGCGCCGCAGCGTGACGAGGCGCAGTACCCACACCAGCCCGAACAGCACGCACCAGGCGATCAGCTCGCGGGACGGCGCAACGGGCCAGTAGATCATCGTCAGCACCATCGCGCCGAGCAGATTGCCCGACAGCGACACGCCCGTCTGGCTGTAGAGCGTGCGCACCACGTCGGGCAGCAGGTCGGCGCGGCTGACCGTCTTGCGCTCGGGCGGCATGGGCAGGGGAGGCAGCGGGGGCAGGGCGTTCATGGGTCGTGTTTCAGGTGTGCGGCCGGGCCCTCCGCCGCAGGGCGCAGGATCAGCGGTTGCCGAGGCGCCAGGTGGAGGTGAGTCCGCCCGCCTGCTGGGTCATCTGACTCACCGCCAGCACGGCCTGGGTGCGGGAGTTGACGCCGAGTGCCCGCAGTACCGCGGCGACATGGTCCTTGATGGTCTCCACCGACAGGTTCAGGTCGCGCGCGATCAGTTTGTTGGGCTTGCCCTGCAGCAGCAGCGCCAGCACGTCGGTCTGGCGCGGCGTCAGCCCCAGCGCGGCCAGCGTGGGGGTGGTCTGGTAGTCGCTCTTTGCGGCCTGCGAGCCGATGACCTTCATGTAGCCCGGCACGGTGTCGGGCTCGGCGACCGGCGCGGCACTGCCGCCGCCCCCGTCGACGCCCATCGTCATCGGCGGCACGTAGATGCCGCCGGACATCACCAGCCGCAGGGCCTCGAACAGCGTGTCGTTGCTGGCGCGCTTGGGCACGAAGCCCATGGCGCCCATGTCGATCGAGCGGATCACGTCGCTGGTGCGGTCGCTGGCCGACACCACGACCACCGGCAGGGCCGGGTAGGCGTTGCGCAGTTCGGCGAGCAGGTCGAAGCCGTTGGCGTCGCCGAGTTGCAGGTCGAGCAGCACCAGGTCGAAATCGGCATCGGACTTGAGGGTGGCGCGGGCTGCGGCGGCGCTGCCGGCACCGACCACGGTGACGTCGTCGCCGAGACCCTGGATCACGGCCTTCAGGGCCGACAGGATGAGCGGGTGGTCATCGACCAGCAGGACCTTCATCGCTTGCCTCCGTGCGTTGGATAGAGCCCGGAGGATGGTAGCGGAGGGGCGATGCCGGATACGCCCTCTTTCGGGTGAGACCGGCGACGCCTGCTGCGAGCCTTCGCGGGCCGGTGCTAGGTGAAGCAGCGGATCAGCGACTCGGCGATGCACACCGGCTTGGCTGCGCCGTCGCGTTCGATCACGGCCTCGATGCCGAGCTGGGCGCCGCCGTCGATCGCGTCCCAGCGCTTCAGCGTGAAGCGCGCGCGCAGGCGGCTGCCCACCGGCACCGGTGCGGTGAAGCGCACGCGGTCGAGCCCGTAGTTGACGGCCATGCGCACGTCGGCGATCGCGTAGGCGCTTTCGAAGAACACCGGCAGCAGGCTCAGCGTCAGGAAGCCGTGCGCGATCGGTGCACCGAACGGCCCCAGGGCGGCGCGCTGCGGATCGACGTGGATCCACTGCCGGTCTTCGGTGGCGTCGGCAAAGCGGTCGATGCGGGCCTGGTCGATGATCAGCCAGTCGCTGTCGCCCAGCGGTTCGCCGACAAGGGCCCGCAGATCGGCAAGGTGTTCGTAGCGACGCATGCGCTCAGCGGCCCTCGGCCCAGCGCGTGAGCGGCGTCCATTGCTCCAGGTCCTTCTCGACGCGGCTCGGCGCCACGTCCCACAGGGTCAGCCCGCGGGCCGCGAGATGGATGTAGTTCTGTGTGTCGCGCAGGTGGCCGAGCAGCGGCACGCCCAGCGTGCCGAGGAAGCTGTCGAGCTGGCCGGCCGAGATGCTGCCGTCCCGCACGCGATTGGCGATCACCGCCACGTCGACCCGCTCGCTCTTGCGGCGCGCCAGCAACTGGGTGATGAAGTCTCGTGTCGCGTAGATGTCGAAGATGCTCGGCTGCAGCGGCACCAGCACGCGATCGGCGATCCGCATCACCTCGTCGAGCTTCTTGCCGTGCAGGCCGGCGGGCGTGTCCAGCACGACGTGGCTGGTGCCCTTTGGCGGCTTGACCAGGTGGTCAGGCTGGAGCTCCCAGCCGGTGATCGCCGGCAGCGCGGCGGACCGCAGGCCCAGCCAGGTGCGCGCCGACTGTTGGCGATCGACATCGCCCAGCATCACCGCGTGACCCTGCCGGGCCAGGTAGCCGGCAAGGTTGGTGGACAGCGTGGACTTGCCCACGCCGCCTTTGGGATTGGCCACCACGATCACGGGCATTGCTTGCTCCTGTGCAAAGGTCGGGTCGCTGGGAGAGTGCGCGGGCTATGTTAGCGGCAGCCTTGCGCTCCCGCCTGCGTGCCCGGAACGATGGGACGGGAGACAGTGCCTCGGAGGGCTCTTGTCCGTGGCGGTGTAGGAGATCGGCTACGCCGGTGCGCGGGACTGTCTTCTAACGACCCGGCGGCGGCTCGGCGACGATGCGGTCACATCGCTCGAAAGCACGCCATGAGCCAAGCTGCACAGATCCTCGGCAAGGTCGAATTCCGTGAAGGCGACGGTCCGATGATCGTCATCCGGCCCGGTCCGATCGAGGTCGAGACGACCGAGATGGACGCCATGCTGAGCTGGACCGACGAGGACACGCACGGCGCCGCCACGATGCCGATCGCGGACTTCCAACGCTATGTGGCGGCCGGCGCCATCCGACTGCAGGGCTGAGGGCGCGGGCGCTGCGCCTCAGATTTCCAGGTTGTCGATCAGCCGGGTCTTGCCCAGACGGGCGGCGGCCAGCACCACCAGCGGCTCGGCCGTCGGGTCGGCCGGGGCCTGCAGGTCGCTGCGGCGGCGCAGCGCCACATAGTCCGGAGCCCAGCCGCGCGACCGCAGGGTACCCATCGCCTGCGCCTCGAGCGCCGCGGCGTCGATGCGGACCCCACTCTTCACGGCGGCCAGCACCGCGGCCTGCACGGTGTGCAGCGTGGCTGCCAGTTGCGGCGCCTCAGCGCGCTCAGGCTCGCTCAGATAGGCGTTGCGTGAGCTGAGCGCCAGCCCGTCGTCGGCGCGCGCGGTGTCCACCGCAACGATCTCGATCGGCAGTGCGAACTGGCGCACCATGCCGCGCAGCACCATCAGCTGTTGGTAGTCCTTCTTGCCGAACACCGCCACGCGCGGCTGCACGCACTGGAACAGCTTCATCACCACGGTGCAGACGCCGGTGAAGAAGCCTGGCCGGAAGGCGCCCTCCAGCACATCGGCCAGTTCGCCGGGCGGCTGCACCTTGTAGGTCTGCGGTTCCGGGTAGAGCTCGGACTCGGTCGGCGCGAACACCAGGTTGCAGCCCACGCCCTTGAGCAGGTCGCAGTCGCGCTCCAGCGTGCGTGGGTAGCGGTCGAAGTCCTCGTGCGGGGCGAACTGCAGCCGGTTGACGAAGATGCTGGCCACCACCGGGCCGCCGTGGTCGCGCGCCTGCTTCACGAGCGCCAGGTGGCCCTCGTGCAGACTGCCCATCGTCGGCACCAGCGCGGCTGGCCGCGTGGCGGCCAGGGCCTGGCGCAACTCGTTGATGGTGTGGACGACGCGCATGCTGTCGGTATCAGTAGGCGTGCAGGGTCTCGTCGGGGAAGCTGCCGTCCTTGACCGCGGCGACGTAACGATGCACCGCGTCCTCGATCGACGTGGCGCCATCCATGAAGTTGCGCACGAAGCGTGGCAGCCTGCCGTGCGTCACGCCCAGCATGTCGTGCAGCACCAGCACCTGGCCGGCGGTGCCGGCCCCGGCACCGATGCCGATGGTCATCAGTCCCGGGTTGTCGGCCTGCACCTCGCGGGCCACCCTGGAGGCATCAGCTCCAGCACCATCATCGCCGCGCCGGCGTCGGCCAGCGCCTTGGCGTGGCGGCGCAGCGTGGCGGCGCCGGCCTCGTCCTTGCCCTGGATGCGGTAGCCGCCGAGCGCATGCACGCTCTGCGGCGTGAGGCCGAGGTGGGCGCACACCGGCACGCCGCGCTCGACCAGGAAGTTCACGGTCTCCGGCGTCCAGCCGCCGCCCTCGAGCTTGACCATCTGCGCGCCGGCCGCCATCAATGTGCCGGCATTGCGCAGCGCCTGCACCGGGTTTTCCTGGTAGCTGCCGAAGGGCATGTCGGCGATCAGGAAGGCCGCCTTCGTGCCGCGCGAGGTGCTGCGCGTGTGGTACCCGATCTGCTCCATCGTGACCGACAGCGTGCTCGACTGGCCCTTCAGCACCATCCCCAGCGAATCGCCGACCAGGATGCAGTCGACGCCGGCCGTGTCCACCAGCGCGGCGAAGCTGGCGTCGTAGGCCGTGATCATGGCGATCTTCTCGCCGCGCGCGTGCATCTCGCGCAGCGTGTGCAGCGTGACGGGCTTGCGGGCACTCGGGGTGTCGGCGGGCGAGGAGTGGCTGCTCATGGTCGGGCTGCTGTCTTTCGACGCTGGGGCGGCGGATTCTGCCAGCATGCCGCCGGCCCGGCGCCCGGGGAACTCAGGACGGCTGGTAGGCGAGCCGGACGTACAAGGGCGCGAAGGCTTCGGCCTGCGTCAGCTCGATCAGGTGTTCGCGCGCCAGCTCCAGCATCGCGATGAAGGTCACCACCATCACCTGCGGGCCGCGCTGGGTCTCGAACAGGTCCTCGAATTCGACGAAACGGCGGCCCTGCAGCCGCCGCAGCACGAGGCTCATGTGCTCGCGCACCGACAGCTCCTCGCGCGTGATCTTGTGGTGCTGCACGAGCCGGGCGCGCTTGAGAATGTCGAGCCAGGCGTCGCGCAGCTCTTCGACGTTCACGTCGGGGAAGCGTGGCGTCAGCGATTGCTCGATGTGCACCTGGCACGCAGGAAGTCGCGTCCGAGCTGCGGCAGCTGATCCAGCCGGGCGGCTGCGGCCTTGATCTGCTCGTACTCCAGCAGGCGGCGCACCAGCTCGGCACGCGGATCCTCGGCCTCCTTGCCTTCCTCGCTGCGCTTCGGGGGCAGCAGCATGCGCGACTTGATCTCGATCAGCATCGCCGCCATCAGCAGGTACTCGGCGGCGAGCTCGAGGTTGCGGTCACGGATCTGGTCCACGTAGGCCAGGTACTGCCGCGTCACATCCGCCATCGGGATGTCGAGGATGTTGAAGTTCTGCTTGCGGATCAGGTAGAGCAGCAGGTCCAGCGGACCCTCGAAGGTCTCGAGGAAGACCTCCAGTGCGTCGGGTGGGATGTACAGGTCGGTCGGCAGCGCGAACAGCGGCTCGCCGTACAGGCGGGCCAGGGCGATCTGGTCCACCACGTCGGTCGGGGCCGCCCCTTCGGCGACCACGCTGTCGTTGCTGCCGATCACGGTCGCGCGCACGCGCAGCTCGCGCTCAGCCCTTGGTCTGGTAGACGTAGGGCTGCTGGGGCACCCGTGCGTCGCGCTGCTCGGCGGCAGCCTGGCGGTCCTGCGGGCGATCCCACAGCAGGGCGCGGCCCTGGCGCTGCTTCTCCTCGAGTTGCGGATCGCGCTGCTTCAGCGTGGCGATGAAGTCGGTCACGTCGGAGCGATAGGGTTTCCAGAACAGCGGCATGGCAGGGCTTCAGAGTTCGACCGGCATTTTACCGGGCGCGTCAGGCCGGCCCGGGGGGCGGGCTGTCACGCGGCGGTCACTGTCACATGGCCGTGCCATATTCGCGCGATGACCGAGATCGAACTCAAGCTGCAGGTGCCGGCCGAGGCGCTGGCCGCCGTGGAGCGCGCGGTGGCCACACCGGCCGCGGTGCGCACGCGGCTGCAGGCGGTCTATTTCGACACCCCGGACCGCCGCCTGGCGGCGGCCGGCATCGCGCTGCGTCTGCGCAAGGAAGGCCGGCACTGGGTGCAGACGCTGAAGGCCGGGCCGGCACACGGCATGGCGCGTGGCGAGCACAACGTGCCGCTGGTCGTGCCCGCCGGCCAGGTGCCGCAG